>NZ_JBBIAM010000056.1:0-58470 GCF_054185185.1 Bradyrhizobium sp. UFLA05-153 | reverse complement strand
GAGGAGCCCGGTGCGTTAGCAGCGCTCGCCGGGATCTGGGTGGGGGGCGAGGAGCAATCCTCGTCCCTACCACGACCATGGGTTGGCACGCAAGAGTGTGGCTCAAGAGCCGCTGTAGGCGCGTCCAAACCAACGGGCGTAGACCGGGTCATTGATCATTCGATCAAGCCGCGCGCGGCGCAATCGATGAACAAAGTCCTGCTTGTGCGTCTGCCCGGCAGGTCCGGCGTGCAGAATACTAAGCATCCAGTTTGAGAACTCCTGATACCGCCAGACGTCTGGGAGACGCGAAGCGGAGTAATCTCCGAGGCGGTCGCCGTTGGCAGCTTCGCCATAACGTTCACAGAGGCCCGCCGCGAGTTCAATCGCGTCCTGAATAGCCATGTTCATACCCTTCGCACCTGCTGGCGTCACCATATGAGCGGCGTCACCGGCGAGGAATATGCGACCCGACTGCATCGGCTCGCGAACACGCACGCGCAGATCGAGAAAATCCCGCTCGATGAGATCACCGCGAACCAGAGGTAATTGGTCGGGAATAGCCATGCGCTCTTCCAACTCGGCCCAAATGCGTTCGTCAGACCAGTCGGCAAGTGTGTCGGTAACAGGCACCTCCAAATAATATCTTGTCGATGTCGCGGAGCGACGAAACTGCCCCGCGAACCCTTTAGGGTGCAGAGCGTAAACGGTACGGGGGCTTGGCGGGGCAATTGCAGCAATGACCGCAAGCCAACGGAACGGATGGGCGATCTCGAATGTCTCGAACCCGGCTGCCCGCGCGACCACGCTTCCAGCGCCGTCGCAGGCCACAACGGCTTCGGCCCGGACCGTGAAAGGTTCACCGTTCGCTACCGTAACCGCTCGTACCTCCGCATTCGTCGCGTTTTCCGCGACATCGACAACCTTTACTCCGAAGCGAATTTGACCACCTTTCGCGATAAGCGCGTCAGCCCAATCACCGACAAGCTCTTGCTGCGGGTAGATATAGTGCCCCTGACAATCGTCGCTGGGAGCTCCATAATTGCAGACGATAACTTCGCCATCGATACGGAATTCGCAGATGCCATTGCGGCCTCCCCGCCCGGTGATGGTGTCGGCAAGACCAAAGGGGCGGAGTGCGTCGACCGCGCGTTGCTCAATCAGCCCGGCCTTCGTTCGGCTGCGCAGCTCGTCCGATTGCTCACGCTCAAGGACAACGAAAGAAATGTTCGACTGGTGAAGAATATGGGCGAGCACCAGCCCGGCAGGACCAGCACCAACGATGCATACCAGCGCGGTGTCTTTATCCATGTATTATCCCCCAAAAGGCATGACCGGCGCTCAATCGTCAGGACATAGCTGTCATGATATCAGAAATCCCGAAATCGGATGTCTGCCTTTGGCCCTTCGCGACACATTGCACCGCCATACGACCTTGGTCGCTAACGGGGCATAGCAGAAATCGACTGTTCGCCGTCTATTGCAGAGGGCGACGCTCGTGACCCTGGCTGTGTGAAAACGCGAAAGATCGACGCGCGGCTAGAATTACATTCTTCAGCTCGTCATCTAAGTTGAAATCGCTTGCGAGCTTGAGCGCAAGGGCAGTCTTGGACGTACAACTTGTTCTCTCGCGCTCGAGCGTCTTGGCCTTTTCACACAGTCTGAACAGACATCAGGCTTACCCCGCAGAGCGACCGGCAAGACGCACGCTTCTGCCGATCTTGCATAGCACGCCGAGCGGATTGGATTAACTTTTCCGACCTAGCGGCTGTCCCTCGTGGAGTTCCTATCATGAACGTTCAAGTGTTGACGCTCGTAATCGCTTTGTTGGTTATATCCGTAGGCGTACCGGCGAGCGCCGAAGATGCACCCAAGATGAAAATGACCACCGATATTCCGCAGTCCATTACGACGCCGAACTCGGTGGAAACCCGCATCGGAACGCTCAAGTTCTTCGACGGCTTCCCCGACAAGGCCACCGTCGAGAAAGTCTATGACAACCTCGATTTCCAGCGCGGCATATCTTACTGGACTGCCCGCCGTTTCGATTGCGGGTGCTCGCAGCGGCATTACTGGGTTTGGCCCCGCCAACCAAACCGCCGTCATAGCCGAACAACTATTGGACTCCAAATCGCTGTTCCTGACCGCCAACACCACCACCCCTTACACTCTGCTCTATCTGGACACGAAGAATGGTCCGTTGGTCTTAGAAATTCCTTCACAGGTACTCGACCCGATAGATGATGCTTGGTTCCGCTGGGTTAGTGATGTCGGTTTCACCGGGCCAGACGGAGGCAGGGGCGGAAAGTACCTGCTGCTGCCGCCGGGCTACACGGGCGCGGTCCCCACAGGTTACTTTGTTGCGCGTTCGCACACCTTCGGGAATCTGCTGTTTTTTCGAACTTTCTTAAAGGATGGCAACCCGAAACCGGGCGTCGATAATGTCAAAAAGAACCTTCGGGTGTATCCGCTCAGTCAAGCCGCCAACCCGCCAGAGATGAAGTTCGTCGATATATCCGGCAAGGCATTCAACACCATCGGGCCGGGCGATTATTCCGCGTTCGAATACCTCAATCGCACCATTCAGGACGAACCAAGCGATGCATTGGACCCTTACACGTTGGGCGTGTTCGCCGCCATCGGGATTGAGAAAGGCAAACCCTTCACACCCGACGATCGCCTGAAAAGGATACTCGTCGAGGCAGCTGCGGTGGGTGATGCCACAGCCCGTACTCTTACCTATCAGTCTCGGATAAAGGATGCCTATTTCTATCCAAACAGCGCATGGTTCTCACCATTCATCGGCGGCAGTTATAAGTTCGAGCAGGACGGTGTACTCAACCTCGACGCAAAAGATCTCTTCTTCTTTTATGCTACTGGTGTCTCACCAGCGATGACAGAGAAAATGGTCGGGAAAGGCTCGCAATACGCCGTTGCGTTCGTGGATGCCAAGGGCAACCCACTCGATGGCGGCAAGTCGTATAGATTGCATATGCCGCCCAACATTCCCGCCGAGGAATTTTGGTCGTTTACGGTGTACGATACCCAGACACGCTCTATGCTCCAGACTGATCAACAATTTCCAGCCGTGGGGAGCCTGACCAAGGGATTGCTGGTCAATGCGGATGGTTCAGTAGATGTCTATTTTGGACCGAAGGCTCCAGTCGGCAAGGAGAACAACTGGGTGCAGACCATCCCCGGCAAGGGTTGGTCCAATCTCCTGCGTCTCTACAGTCCGCTTGAGCCGTGGTTCAATAAGACTTGGCGTCCGGGAGAGATCGAGCCGATGTAGCTGACGTGCCGCTGCCGACTAACCCGAGCCACCTTCACAAAACGCCTGATCCTGTTTTCGGAGGGACCGCCTAGCGGCGGTCTTTCTGCTTGCGCAGGTCGTTTTGTGAATGTCGGCTGTTGGCCCATCTGCGACCTCGGAGAATGTCCGCTCTTGGGCCGCTGTTGGGGGTTGACCGGACATCAGTGGGTCAGCCGCTCAACGAATACATTCCCCAGTGCGGCGGATTTCGTGATGAAGATCACGCGGCCAGTAACGGTTTACGAGAGGCCACAGCTTTTGACTCTATGCAGCGATTGCCATCGTCCCAGATCGCACTCCTTGTTCAGCCTGAGAGGAAGTCTCCCTGCCTTTCGTGCTTCCTAGCCATCGAACTAGAAATGGATCTCGCTTTACTTCGAGGCCATAAACGACCAACCCTGATATTCTTTGCTGCTGCTGGCGCAGGTGATCCCTCAGCAAACGGTCGCGCGTGATGTAGCCAGCGTTCACACCGGGAAGCGAGTGGTTCATCAACAGATGAATGTCGAGTTCCGAAACCGCTGCCGCTTGCGCGAGCGTGCGATAGCTCTGCCGCAGATCATTTCCCCATTTGGAAAGGACATTCCGCTCTTCCTTGTGCTCCACGAGATGCCCCGGTTTGCTGTCGGCTGGAAACAACCACGATTTCGCTTGCGCGGGATACATGATCCGACCGCACCTAATCGCACGGATGATGGAACGGATCATCGGACGCGAGAGTGGAATGTCAAATGCCTTCTCCTCACCTCCTTTTGGCCTCGGGATATGGATTATCCTCCGTCGTAAATCGACGTGCTCTAAACGGATCTTCTTCAGTGCAGTTGGTCGTGACCCGCTGAAGAGCGTGAAGAGGTGAAATTCCCGCCTTAGCGGGTTGTCCATTGCGTAAAGCTCCTTCAACCAACCGCTGATATCGTTTGGTCCCATCCCGGTGTTGCGTCGATGCTCCTTATTCCAGTCGATTGCGGAAACCGGGTTTACGGCCGGCAGGTCGGTACTGCTCTTCCGCGCGTGGTTGTACACTGCCCGCAGACTGCGCATTGATCCGTTAGCAATGTAAGGACCGTTCTCTTTCGAGATTTTCTCGTGACGTCCAACAACAAGATGCGGTTGTCGCCCAAGTCGAGCGAGCGGATTGTCGAGCCAATCCTTGAACAGTCGCTCCATGTGATCTCGATAACCTTCAATAGTCCCTGAGTTTCTTCCCTTACGTTTCATATGCGCATCCCGATAGCGCTCCCAGGCCTGCCGAAGTGTTATTGAACCTGGCTTGATTTTCGGATCCTCGCCAGGGCGCTGGCCCTTCGCTATCGACCCAAGTGCCTCTTTTGCTTTGCCGCGCGCTTGGCGCGTGGTCATCTCGCCAAAGTCGCCGAGTTTTACCTGGGCTGTGAATTCACGAACGCCATCCCGCCAGAACTCGCCTTGGGCCATGAAAGTCTTCCGGCGCTTGCCGATGAGCACGAAAAAGCCCGGCAGTTCGCTATCGCGTACCTTGTATTGCTTCTCCCCCGCACAATGAAGCGCAATGCTCTTGTCCGTGAGAGCCTGGCGCTGATCAGCCATAAACGCCTCCACTCTTTTTAGTCTGGGTTTAGTCTGGGGAAGTCCTCGATGAGAGTTATCGAGGTGCAGCTACTCTATGGTGCGCCAGAGCGCGAAAATCCTCGATCAATCAGTAGCTTCCCGGGAAGGCGAGAGTATGACAACGCGTACCTGGACGCGGTAGAGAAGCTGCGAATTCAGACTACGAATCTGAGGGTCGGACGTTCGAATCGTTCCGGGCGCGCCATTCTACGATTTTTCACGACAAAGCAGCCGCGGATACGCGCGGGGGGTGCCGCCGCTTGGCTGCGGAAGGGCGGATTGCGCTTCGCTAATCTGCCCTGAGGCCCTGCACGAACGCCATGAGAATCATGACCGTGCCGACGGCACTGCCGGCGAAGCCGATGATCACCTCACCAAATGGAATGTCGTAGCGGGTCGTCAAGCTTTAGGGTATCCAGGCTGCGGCGATGATCCCGAAGCCGACCGCGAGCTTGATCACTGGTCTCATGGACGCATCTCCGAAACATCAACATTGACGGTCGCCCTATCGCGATGAGGGATCTGCCCGCTTGCATTGCGTATGTCGGCGGCGCCTTCATGTCGTGCGTGGCGACGAACAGCCCGGCTCTCACTATCAGGCTCAGCGGATGATATGCATGCGCCCGAATGTCTCAAGGGGCGCGCGAGCGCGTAGGGCGGGTTAGCGGAGCGTAGCCCGCCGCTCGCGACATCACCAGCAGCATGAGCAGGCCGCGCAATCCCTTCGACAACGCCAAGGCCGAAAGCGAGGCGCCGCCATCGTCGATCGGCGTGTTGAACGCCGCCGCGAGACCGGCGACGCGAGACGATGCGTGCTGCTCTGCTGGAGGCCACCCAATCCTGACGCCGAAATCAAGTGCCCATAGGTGCGGGCGATGATCGTCAGCGTTCGCTCGTCATGTCTTCTTGACGGAGAAACATATGCAACCGGCGCGCTCGGAATCGAAATCCGACGCGGCAGTTTCAGATGTGGCAGGCACCCAAGACCTTGGCATATTCTCGCCGACGAGGTAGCTCCCTGGTGAGGTCGCTGCCAACCGGGACCGGTAGAGCCTTACGGGCTCGGATCGAGCATGAGAGCACCCATGAACTTGCGCGACTGCCACAACTTTCATGACTTCCGTCGCTTGGCCGAGCGACGGCTGCCCGGCCCGATATTCAACTACATCGACGGTGCCGCAGACGATGAGGTGACATACCGGCGCAACACGAAAGCCTTCGAGGACTGCGACCTCGTGCCCAACGTTCTGCGCGGCGTGGAGCAGGTTGATCTCTCCGTCGAAGTCATGGGCCAGAAGCTGGCTCTGCCGGTCTATTGCTCCCCGACGGCCTTGCAACGCCTTTTCCACCACCAGGGTGAGCGCGCCGTCGCGGCCGCAGCAGCAAAATACGGCACCATGTTCGGAGTATCCTCGCTCGGGACGGTGAGCCTCGAGGAGCTACGCAAGGCTCACGATACGCCACAGGTCTATCAGTTCTATTTTCACAGGGACCGGGGCCTCAACCGGGCCATGATGCAACGAGCGAAGGACGCCGGTGTCCAGGTCATGATGCTGACCGTCGACAGCATCACCGGCGGCAACCGCGAACGCGATCTGCGCACCGGCTTTTCAATACCGTTCAGGTTGACGCTTGCCGGCATGCTGCAATTTGCGATCAAGCCGAGGTGGGGGGTAGAGTACATTACCCACGAGCGCTTCAAGCTGCCGCAACTCGACGAGCACATCGACATGAGCGGCGGCGCACTCTCGATCGGCCGCTATTTCACGGAAATGCTCGACCCATCCATGAATTGGGACGATGTGGCTGAAATGGTTCGGTCGTGGAACGGCCAATTCTGCCTCAAGGGCATCGTATCCGCTGACGACGCCAGGCGCGCCGCCGAGATCGGTTGTACCGGCATCGTCATCTCCAACCATGGCGGCCGGCAACTGGACGGCTCTCGGGCGTCATTCGATCAATTGGCCGAAATCGTCGATGCCGTGGGTGACCGGATCGACGTGCTCATGGATGGCGGGGTCCAACGGGGCAGCCATGTCCTGAAGGCCCTCTCAGTCGGCGCCAAGGCGGTCGGGCTCGGCCGTTATTATCTCTATCCTCTGGCTGCCGCCGGCCAGGCCGGCGTCGAGCGGGCTCTCGGCATGATGCGGACCGAAATCGAGCGCGACATGAAGCTGATGGGCTGCACCTCGGTCAGCCAGCTCTCGCGCGACAATCTGCGGTTCAGGTGAACGCGAACCAGTCGGAGGATACGCTCACAACAAATCCCGATCCCTCTCGGTATTCCATCGCTCCATCAGCAACAGCTGAGCTCGACCTGGCTGATCGTTCCCGCTCCGATGCGTGAAACTTGCGAAGGCGAAGCTTCGCAAGGGGGAATACAAAGCTATGTCGATCTGCTCACCTGTCTGCAAATGGCAGGCTGGGACAATCCGGCTCCATCGCCTGCGACCCCGCTCAGGGGAGCGAGCAAGAAGCGGAACGCCAGGAATTAGTTGCGCCAAGAATTAGTTGCCAAGACAAAGTTGGGATAGAGCCGGTGATATTCGGCGAGAGGTCCGGGAAGCCTGACGGGCACCGTACTCTCAATGGCGTTTTCCGCCGGACGCAACCGGACTGTGACACTGCGCTTTTCCGTCTTGCGATGCTTTCTCAGGTTCGCAACGGCGCCCGATATTCGGTCGCGAGAGTCTCATCGGCCGAAGTGCGGCTGACGAGATTGAACAGCGGCGTGAGGACGAGTGTCAGAATGAGGTTGAGGACCACGGCGTACAGCGCCGAATAGCCGGGAAAGGCGAACTCGCCTACCGCAAGGGCATAGGTCGGGGTAAGGTTCGCGGCGACGAACATCGCGGTTCCCGCAACAATTCCCGCGGCCCATCCGATGAGTAGCGCCCAATCGTTGAACCATCGCGTGTAGACGCCGAGCATCACGGCAGGCAGCGTCTGGATGATCCAGATTCCGCCGAGGAGCTGCAGGTAGATCGCAAATTTCGATGGCACGAACACGATGAAGGCCAGCGCGCCGAACTTGACGATGAGCGACACCCACTTTGCCATCTGCGCTTCCTGCTTGTCGGTGGGCGCGCCGTTGATGAATTCGCGGTGAATGTTGCGCGTGTAGAGATTGGCGGCAGCGATCGACATAATCGCGGCGGGCACGAGCGCTCCGATGCCGATGGCGGCAAAGGCGATGCCGACGAACCATGACGGGAAGCTGTGGAGGAACAGGGCCGGCACCGCGAAATTGTTGCCGAACTGTTTGAAGCCGGTCGCATATTCGGGAAGCGTGCCGACGCCTGCGGCAATTGCAAAGAAGCCGACGAGCGCAAGCAGGCCAAGCATGAATGAATAGGCAGGCAGAAGTGCCGCGTTGCGCCTGACGGCGCGTCCGCTGCTGGCGCTTAGGATACCCGTGATCGAATGGGGGTAAAGGAAGAGCGCCAGCGCCGATCCGAGCGCCAGCGTCGCGTAGGCGCCGTACGCGCCGGTCGTGTTGGCGCCGGGCGTAGCCAGCAGGAGTTTCGAATCCGGTACGGCTGCGAAGATCTTCTCAAAACCGCCAAGCTGTATGGGAACGGCGACGATGGTAGCGAACGCCGTGATGTAGATCAGGATGTCCTTGACGATGGCGATTGACGCGGGGGCCCGCAGTCCGCTCGAATAGGTGAAGGCTGCGAGGATGATGAACGCGAACAGCAGCGGCAGGTCGCCACTATAGCCCTCGCCGGAAACGCCCATCCCTCCGATCACGACCTGAAGCCCGACAAGCTGGAGCGCAATATAGGGCAATGTCGCGACGATGCCGGTGACCGCCATCGCCAGTGCGAGCCAGCGATTGCCGAAGCGCCCGCGGACGAAGTCGGCAGCCGTGATGTAGTTGTGCCGGTGGCAGACGTACCAAAGCCGTGGAAAAACCAGGAAGAGGATGGGGTAAGCGATGATCGTATACGGGACAGCAAAGAAGGCGACCGCGCCGGCCCCGAAAGCCAGCGCCGGAACCGCAATGAAGGTGTAGGCCGTGTAGAGGTCGCCGCCAATCAAGAACCAGGTGACGATTGTGCCGAAGCGACGTCCGCCAAGCCCCCATTCATGCAACTGATCGAGGTCGCCCTTGCGCCAATGCGCGGCTGCAAAGCCGAGCCACGTGATCAGCGCAAACAGCACCAGGAAGATGATCAAGGCAGTCCAGTTGACGTCCTGCACGGCACTCCTCCCGATTGGCCCTCCTCGTTATCGTTTCCCCTTGCGTGATTGCGCCCGCGAGCGGGCTATTCCTCCGTCGCGAAATAGACCATTGCAGTCAGGATGGCTCCAATGATGACCCAGAGAAGCTGGTACCAGTAGAAGAATGGGATGCCGATGAGCTCGGGCTCGGCCATGTTGTAGAACGGCGGCCAGAGAACGGCGACGAATTGAATGAGGAGGAGCAGGTACCACCAGCTCCATCCGGCGCGTTTTTCGTCCTGCCGGCCGCCGGCTGCTTCCTGGATGCTGTGTCTCGAACCGACGCCGTTTGACATGGAGGCCTCCTTCACCGAGGTGCGAGAATGCCGGTCAATGATGCGGACGGTAGCGGAGCTAACTCGATTATCCCGGCAGCAAAAGTTGGGGCTTGTCACCTCCACGCGGCCTTCTCATCCGCGCCGTCGTCGTAACGCATCACCTGTTCCCGAGTTCCTGTCCCGTTTCGGCTATGGCGCGCTTTCAGCGCGCCGCGACGAGTTGAGGCGGCAATCCTCGCGATTGCTCCGCTCGTCCATCGCGGTCCATCTTATCGGTGACCGTCAGCATTCCGAACTAAGGCGTAGGAGTTTCACTGCCAGCAGGGAGACTACAGGCGTCGGCGACCAAGTCGCGAAACCACTGGTGCGCAGGATGCGCGTGAAGACGCTCGTGCCAGATCATTTTGTGAAGAATTCGCTCGGTTTCGAACGGTAACGCGAAGGCTGCGAGCTCGTGCTTCGCGATGAGGGACCGGCCATAGCCGTCGACGTAACTTTGCGGCACGCAGGTCAGCAAGTCGCTTTCCGCGACAATTCGTAAAGCATCAGCGAAGTGGTTGACCACCGCCGCAATCGATCGTGTGTGGCCCTGCAAGCTGAGCCATCCATCGACCACGCCCAGGTCGGTGCCGGATGGCGTGACCAAAACATGATCGGCCGCGACAAACCGTTTCAGGGTCAGCCGGTGGGCCAATTCATGTTCCCGGCGCATCACGCAAATATATTGATCCGTGCGCACGCCTTGGACGTGCATGTGCCTGGGGAGGGCCGGGAACATGCCGACCGCACAGTCCAACGTCCCACGCTCAATCCCCGCCAGGGAATTTGCATTGGTGTGAAAGGAAAACGCGATCCGTGCCAGCGGCGCGGCAGCTCTCAACCTCAACGTTACGGCGGAGACCGCTTCCACGGCCAGGCTGTCAGTGACTGCAAATCGGAAGGTCGTCGTCTCTGTACGAGGGTCGAAATGCTGCGGCGTGATCGACGAGCGGATCATCCCGAGCGAGCGATGAAGCTCTGGCCAGATTGCCAGCATTCGTGCCGTGGGTTGCACCCCGGCGGCCGCCTTCAGGAACAACCGATCCCCGGCAAGGGCACGCGCGCGTCGTAGCGCGTTGCTGACCGCCGGCTGGCTCATGCCGAGGCTGGCCGCGGCACGCGTCACGTTGCGCTCCAACATGATGGCTTCCAGTACGGCGGCCAGGTTTAGGTCGAAACGCACGTTATTCACCCAGATGATGATGGTCCATCAAAATCTAAATTGGACTGGGGAAATGATTTGCGCAACTTATAAACCGAGGCCGCCAAGCATGGGTCTCGCAAGAGCACCTGAGGAAGCCCTATCGCATGAATCCCGCCGTCACCGAGGACCGCCTGCCGAAACTCACGGGGAAAATCGCTCCCGACCGGATACGCCTCGCGGGCGCCCCTCGCCCCCCTCGCGGGCTGGTTGAAGGCTTCAAGTCGATCGGAGATGCCACCAGCGTGATTTCGGACATCATGGATGAGATGGGCATCACCGGGGCGATCGGGGCGTCGTTGCTGAAGCCCACTATCGCGGGCTCAGCCATCGTCGGCCCGGCGCTGACGGTGCGCAACATTCTTCAGCGCGAGCACGTCTATGAAACCGCGCGCGAGCACGTCAATCGCATGGCGGAATTCGAGGCGCACAACCTCGCGCTTCCCGGCGACGTGGTGGTGATCGATGGCGTCGCCGGCATTTCCAACATGGGCGGTATTTCGGCGCAAACCGGTAAGCGGCAGGGCGAGGCCGGTGCCATCGTGCACGGCGGCGTCCGCGACGTCGGTCACTCCAGGCGTGTCGGCTATCCGATCTGGGCCACCGAGATCACGCCGGTGACCGGCAAGTGGCGCATCGAGACCGTCGAGATCAACGGAGACATTCAGGTGGCCGGCGTTCGCGTTTCGCCGGGCGATATCGTGGTCGCTGATGAGACCGGCGTGTGCTTCATCCCGCGCGACCGTGCACCGGAGGTGCTGGTGCGCGCACTCCAGAAGGCATCGTTCGAAAGTCGGAAATGCGAAGCCATCGATGCCGGCGTTTCGGTCGCAGATCTCCCGACCAACGCTTGAGCGCGGAGCCATCCCATGCAGCGGCTGCGCGTTGCCGTCATCGACGACTATCAGGACGTGGTGCGAAGCCTCGACTGCTTCAAGAAACTGCGGGGGCACGAGGTGACGATCTGGAACGACCATGTCGGGGATCTCGACGCCTTGGCCGGGCGGCTGGCCGAGAGCGATGCGCTCGTGCTGATGCGGGAGCGCACCAAGGTGGACGCGGCGCTGCTCAGCCGCCTGCCGAAGCTCAAGCTGATCAGCCAGAACGGGCACGTGCCCCACATCGATCTCGACGCCTGCACACGGCACGATGTGGTCGTCTGCTCGGCCTTGGGCGGGCGCCCCTCTCATTGCACGGTCGAGTTGACCTGGGGCCTCATCTTGGCTGCGGTGCGCAACATCCCCTTCGAAAGCTGCTCCTTGCGCTCGGGACGATGGCAGTCGACGATCGGGTTGGGACTGCATGGCCGGACGCTCGGCGTCTACGGCTTCGGCAAGCTTGGCGCTCTTGTGGCGGAAATCGGTGTCGCATTCGGAATGAAGCTGCTGGTGTGGGGGCGGCAGGGATCGCTCGAGCGGGCGGCGGCCGCAGGCTACCATGTGGCAGCGAACGCGAAGGAGCTGTTCGAACAGTCAGATATCTTGAGTTTGCATCTGCGCTTGAGCGCGGACACCGCGGGAATGATCGGCCCGGACGACCTCGCCCGGATGAAGCCAACCGCGCTGCTCGTGAATACCAGCCGGGCAGAACTGATTAAGCCCGGCGCTCTGGTGACAGCTCTAAAGCAGGGGCGGCCGGGCAAGGCGGCGGTGGACGTCTTCGAGCGCGAGCCGCTCACGAATCCCGACGATCCGCTCCTTCGGCTGCCAAATGCCCTGTGTACGCCACATCTCGGCTATGTGGAGCGTGACAATTACGAGTTCGGCTACGGCAACGCCTTCGACCAGATCGTGGCATTCGCGCGCGGCACGCCAATCAACGTTCGCAATCCGGCCTCGCTCAAACAGGAATCGTGCCAATGAATCTCGAACTGGACGGAAAGGTCGTCCTGATCACCGGCGGCAGCAAAGGCATCGGTCTTGCCTGCGCCCAGGCCTTCGGACGAGAAGGGGCCCGCGTGGCAATTGCGTCGCGCAACGAGGCCAATCTGGACAAGGCCCGAGCCGCGCTTGGCGAGCACGACATTAGCGTCGCCTGCTTCGCGGGCGATCTGTCCAATCCATCGGATGCGGAAAAGGTGGTCGTAGCGGTTGAGGAGCAGGTTGGCCCCCTCGCTGTTCTCGTTAACTCGGCCGGAGGCGCCAAGCGCGTTCCCCCGAGCGAGCTGACGACGGACAAGTGGCGGATTGCCATGGACGCGAAATTCTTCTCCTACATGAACGCGATCGACTTCGCCTTGCCCCGGATGGTCGCTCGCCGGGCCGGTGCGATCGTCAACATCGTCGGCACCGGCGGCAAGATCGCGTCTCCGATCCACCTGCCGGGCGGAGCCGCAAACGCCGCGCTCATGCTCGCCTCTGCCGGACTGGCGGCGGCCTGGGGACATGCCGGCGTCCGCATCAACGTGGTCAACCCCGGAGCCACGCTCACCGATCGTGTGCAGATGTCGCTCGAGGCTGAGTCCCGCCTGACCGGCAAGCCGCCAGAGGAACTGCTCCGACAAAATCAGCAGCGCATTCCGCTCGGCCGATATGCCAACCCGGAGGAGGTGGCCGATGCTGTGCTGTACCTCGCAAGCGCACGGGCGTCGTACGTGACCGGCGCCTCCGTGACGATGGACGGAGGTCTGACGCCTCTCGTCGTCTAACAAGCGCAAACAAACAACAAAAAACAAATCCAGGGACGGATCAGATGTTCGGTTGGTATCGGGAATTGACTGACCGTGAGCGTAGTACGTTTTGGAGTTGTTTCGCGGGCTGGGCGGTCGACGCCATGGACGCGCAGCTCTTCAGTTTCGCGCTCCCTGTCCTGATCGCGGCCTGGGGGATGAGCACGGCGCAGGCAGGCTACCTCGCAACGGCAACTCTTCTTTCCGCAGCGATCGGTGGTTGGGCCTGCGGATATTTGGCCGATCGGTTCGGCCGAGTTCGGGTGATGCAGTTCACGATCCTCTGGTTTTCGCTGTTCACCTTCATCGCCGGGTTCACCCGGGATTTCGATCAACTCATCGTCGTGCGCGTGCTGCAAGGACTGGGGTTCGGCGGTGAATGGGCCGCGGGCGCGGTTCTGATGGGTGAGATCATCCGCCCGGCACATCGCGGCAAAGCCGTGGGTTGCGTCCAAAGCGGTTTCGGCATCGGCTGGAGCATGGCCGCCATTCTGGCGGGTGTCGTTTTCGCGCTCCTTCCGCACGATTATGGCTGGCGCGTTCTGCTGATGATCGGCGTCTTGCCCGGGCTGCTTGTTCTCTATCTGCGTCGCGGCCTCACAGAGCCGGAGGTGTACACAAATACGCGCGCCGCTCTCGCGGAGAGGGACCAACTCCCCGGCCTGGCGGCCATCTTCCGGCCCGCCATTCTTCCGACCACCATTCTGTCGTCGCTTCTGGCCTTCGGCGTGATCGGTGTCGGCGGAGCCATCGTGAACTGGCTGCCCACTTTCATGAAGACCATTCGCCATTTGTCACCAAGCGCCTCGGGGTACTACGTGTTCTTCGTGACTGGTGGAGCCTTCTTCGGCTTTCTGGTGAGTGCCTATCTGTCGGATCAGCTTGGTCGCCGCCGGACGTTTCAGCTGTTCCTGGTCTGCTCCTGGGTCGTGACCGTCGCCTACATGTTCCTGCCGCTCTCCGGCTGGACGCTGATCCTGCTCGGAGTGCCATTCGGTTTCTTCACGATCGGCAACTATGCCGTGCTGGGACCGTTCTTCACGGAGCTGTTTCCGACAGCGATCCGGGCCAACGGCCAAAGCTTCGCCTACAATTTCGGCAAGGCGGTCGGCGCGGCTGCGGTTTCCTGCATTGGAATCCTGGCCCAGTGGATCACGCTGGCTGAGGCGATCGGGCTCGTGGCGTTGATCGGCTACGGCATCGCCCTGGTCGCCACGCTACTGCTGCCCGAAACGAAGGGCATCAGCCTTAAGTCCGGCGTGGAAGACGAGATCAGGCCCGACGCCGGAAAAAATCTCGCCGTCGTCACGACCCAGCCAGGTCCCGCAACCCCGTGATGACGCGCGAAACTGCCACGTGAAGATGATGAGGAGTCCCGCCATGCCTGGCCGCAAGAGCGTTACCGTTTCCGAGATCGCGCATAAATTTCCGGTGCCGAATGCCTGCCGTATCGCCAACATCGTCGTCTCGGGCGCCATTCAACCGGTCGACCCGGCCACTCATGTCATCCCGGATGACCTGGCCGCCCAATGCGCAAACATGTTTGGGAACGTGAAGTCCGTGATTGAAGCGGCTGGCGGAACGACGGACGACATCATCAAAGTAAATGTGTTCATACGGGATCGAAATAACCGCGAGCCGCTGAACGCGGAGTGGTTGCGCATGTTTCCTGACCCTCAGTCCCGTCCGGCCCGGCATGCCCAGCCCCTGCAGGTGGAGGGACCTGCCTTGGTGCTATGTGACTTCATGGCCGTGATCGAGGAACGGCAATAATCGTTTCTTTCTAATGAGGACTCCAACGTCCACAGGGTTGTCCCGCATGATGCTTGATCGCTTGTTTGATCGTTCGAAACGCTCCGCCCGGCAAGAGCCGACCATCAGCAGCGCCATCGATCTCAGCCGCCGTTCCTTCCTGGCCGCCGGCTGCCTTTGCTGCCTGGGGGCGGGAGCGCCGACAGCGGTGCTTGCAGATGCGCCCATGGCGAAAGGCGACGCGCCTGCGTTCTATCGATTGACGCTCGGTGACTTCGAGGTGGTGGTGTTGTCCGACGGCACCAACATGCTCCCTGCTACGAAGCTGCTGAAGGGCGACCCTGCTCGGCTCGAGGAAGCACTGAAACGCAACTATCTCGGCGCCCTTGTCGAGACCTCCCATAATTCGTTTCTGGTGAATACCGGTCGCAAGCTGG
The DNA here is from genome assembly GCF_054185185.1 of Bradyrhizobium sp. UFLA05-153. Classification (NCBI taxonomy): domain Bacteria; kingdom Pseudomonadati; phylum Pseudomonadota; class Alphaproteobacteria; order Hyphomicrobiales; family Nitrobacteraceae; genus Bradyrhizobium; species Bradyrhizobium sp. UFLA05-153. The sequence goes on along the minus strand of NZ_JBBIAM010000056.1, from coordinate 42,989 downwards.
TGCTGATCGACGCAGGCGCCGACTCGTTGTTGGGACCCTCGACCGGTCGTCTCTTAAGCAATCTTCGCGCCGCGGGTTATCAACCGGAGCAGGTCGACGAGATCTATCTCACGCATCTGCATGCTGATCATGTCGGCGGGCTCATGGCCGGGGGGAAACGCGCCTTTCCTAACGCGATCGTGCGCGTCGACAGGCGTGACGCCGATTTCTGGCTCAGCGAGGCAAATATGCGCGCCGCCCCAACGGAGGCGAAGCGCTTCTTTCAGGCCGCCATGGTTTCGATCACCCCCTACATGCAGGCCGGCAGGCTCGTCGTATTCGATGGCGATACCGACCTCATCGCCGGCGTGCGTGCGCAAGCAGCGTATGGGCACACGCCCGGTCACACCATGTACGTGGTCGAGAGCAGAAGCGAAAAGCTCGTTCTGTGGGGCGACGTTGTCCACGTCGCGGCGGTGCAGTTCGAGGACCCGTCCGTCACAATCGGTTACGATGTGGACGTGGGAGAGGCCCAGCACGTCCACGAGCTCGCCTTTGCAGATGCCGCGGAGAATGGCCATTTGGTCGGGGGCGCGCACATATCTTTTCCTGGACTGGGCCACGTCCGACGCAACGGCGAGAAGGCGTACGCATACGTGCCCTTGAATTACTCGCAGGGTAAGGTCGGCGGATGAGGCTGCGCCGTTCCACAGGAGTCATCACGCCATCTGTGCCCGGCGAAAAGACCGGCGGCGTGTTCGCGGCCTCCCAGGCGTGATCCATCAGCTCATGGCCGGCATGACGAACTCGGTGGCGCGCATGCGACCTCAGAGGCCGGTCATCGCCCCCGCGTGCGTACCGATATCCCCATGGCGTCGAGCAGCCGAAACATTTGATCGTCGCTGATCTTCAGGCCAGCGAAGTCGGCAAGCGTCGTTAGGTTCAATCCACTCACTTCAGCTCCGGTAAGGTCGGCACCGGCGAGCTTTGCACCATCGAGGATGGCCTGGAACAGGTCACAGTCCGTCAGGTCGGCATCGGTCAGGTCGGCGCCGGACAAATCGGCTTCACGAAGCCGGTTGCCGAAAAGGCTGCAACCCGGCAATTTCACCTCGGAGAGCTCGACCAGGTCCATCTTGCAGGCATGAAAGTGCGCCCGCGTCTCGATCTGCTTGCGGCTCAGGGCACGACTGAAGTCGACCTTCGTGAACCTCGCCCCCGTCAGATTGCAATCGTGCATCTCGATTGCGAAAAGCTCGGTTCGATCGAACGAAGCCAGCGACAAATCGCACGCGCTGAACGCGGCCCGTTGCAGATCGCTAAAGGCAAAGCTGCAGCGGTTGCCATCCTCATCGGCAAAGCTGCAGCTCTCGAAACGGGCGCCCGAAAGCTGTCCGTGCGAGAAGCGACACGACACGAACCTGCAATTGGCAAAGCGCGCGTCCTCAAAGACGGCATTGGAGAACTGAACCCGCTCGAACACCGAGTCGGCAAATGAGATGCCGGTGCAATCCATCTCGGGCGAGTGATCGTCGGACATCTGGAGCGACCGGACAGGCTTGCCGGCGCTGATCTCTCGGGCGAGCGCGTCGATGTTCATGCGAAATGGCTCTGGATGCGTCAGGAGGAGGTATCTTAACCGAAACGCATCGCACGCGCGCTGCCGTTTGCTCGGGGAGTTTTGTGTGCTGGACGGTACCGAGTGTCCAACTCGATCGTTTGCACTATTCTGTTTGGCCCGAGATCATCCTGGCGACACGTTTTGGGGCCGCAATCGCGCTTCAAGTAGGCGCCGCCAACGGGTGGGAGGAACACCGCTCCAGCGCTCGAAGGCCCGGCTGAAGTGGGCGGGGTCGTCATAGCCGAGCATTGATCCAATTTCGCTGATCGATCGGTCCGTCTGACACAGCAGTTTCACCGCCCGTCGCTGCAGCGCGTTTCGCAACAGGTCGCTATAGCTCAGTCCGACTTCGCTGAGCCTGCGCTGCAGTGTTCGTCTCGCGAGTCCCGACCGGATTCCGATGCGTGAAAGGGTAGGACGCCGATCGAGCAGCTCCAATTCGATCAGTACGGAAAGACGGCCCGGCAGGTCTTCTGGATCCGGCAGGTCGAAAATGCGTCCGAGTTCGGTCGCGGTCAGCCCATCGTCCCGTCCGAGATTTGGGTTGACGGCCGTCAGCAGCCGCCGGTCGAACACGATCGCGCTGGCAGTGTTGCCAATCGCCGTGTCGGTACACATCAACTCGCCGATCGGACATCGCAGCCGGGGCGGGAGACCCTCAAAGATGATCCGGCTCGGCAGCCACCATGCGCTGGCAAAATGCCTGACGACAGCGATCATGTACCAGATCGCGAGCATCTCGTTCTGCTGGCGCCCGTCGCGCGCAGGGTCGGTCAATTCATACGACCAGTGAATTTCGCTGCCGTGTCGGCGGACGACCAGCTGCGTGGCGGTCTGCAGCATGTGCGGCAGGCTCGTCCCGGCGCGGTGCATCGCCTCGAGCAAGGTCGGGGCCTGAGTGACCCATCTGCCGAAAACGCCGAGGCCAGCCATCGACGTCTGTCGACCAAGCCGGGCCGCAAAGACTTCGTCGTGCAATTCCCGCGAAGTCACCATCAACAGCCGGAAATGATCGCGCAGCGGCAACAGCGTGTCCGGCGATTCCAGCAGGGCGAGGGGAAGATCGGCACGGCGAAAGACCCGCTCGATCGATCCCCCGGCTGCCGTCACGACCTTGGCAATCGGACCAAGCGTGCTCGCGCGTGTGTAACCTGTCTGGTGCATCTGCCCTCACGCGCCAAATTGGCTGCCACGTCGGCACATCATGGCAGGCTGAATTCGGAGCGAAAGTATAGCATTCGAATCCCCATCGATGAACACGGCCAAACTCCCGCGTCGAGTGAGGCCAGGGAGGAATGTATGTGCTTTGCTTGCCTAGGCTTATCGTCTCCAGCTGGGAAAATTTCCCGACGTGATGTCATGTTGCGTGCATCGGCGCTCGGCCTGGTCCTGCCGTTTGCCGGCTCCGCGTCGCGGACGGCGCAAGCGGCAGAGCAGGGCGGTCCGGCTCCAGCGGATCTGGTGAGCGGGATCAAGGATATCATTGCGAAGGCGAGCTCACCGGAACTAGTTGCCTACAAAACTTTTGAGATCAACGGCACTGATCTCCCATGGACCGATCTTGGTCTCGACGCGGCGCGGGGCCAACAGGTGACGTTCCTCCTGAGCGGCAAAATGTGGCTGTCGCGCGAACACGATCTTTGGTTCGGTCCCGGCCTGATTTTCCACGCGCGCACGCGCGCCATCCGACCGATCTACAATCCGATGCTGGATACGGGGACCATGACGGCCTCTCACGATGGACGGATCGAGGTCGCGCGTTCGGCAGCGGAATGGGCCAACGAGGACGGGGTACTGGGTACGCCGGAAGACATCTACAAGAAGGCGGACGTCAACATTACCGGTATCGCTCTGCTGTGGCGCGGGGATGCCGGTGTGGGCGTCAAGAGCCTCCTGGCACATGGCGATGTGGGCGGTCTGCTTAATTCCGAGTTGGCGCGTCTTGAGCGTGGGGGCAAGCTGCCAGCGGGCTGGTCGAACCTGCTCGGTTTTGGGGGTGGACAGGAAATCTTCAGCCAAGGCGCGGACGGCGAGATCATCTGCGACACCACGGGCCACGTCAGTATCATCGAGAGGCCGCTGGCGCTTCCGTTGGCCTCACGTCCGCGCCTCGCATGGCGCTGGAAGATCGATCGATTGCCATCCGTCGCCCCGGAGGACCAGGCTGCGACCCACGATTATCTCTCGATTGGCGTGAAGTTCGAGGACGGGCAGGATCTGACATACATCTGGAGCGAGCACTTGCCCGAAGGCAAGGTTTTCCGGTGCCCGTTGCCCGCTTGGAAGGCGATCGAGACGCATATGATCGTCCGTTCCGGGAAGGCAGATCTCGGGACCTGGCAAGGGCAGCAACGCGACATCGCAGCAGACTACTCCGCCCATATCGGCGGATCGGCGAAAGCCATCTCGAAAATCTGGTTGCTGGCAGTCGCGCCCTTTCAGCGCCGGCGCGGCGCTTGCCGCTACGCCGACATCACGGTCACCACCGGCGACAACGCTGTGCACAAGGTTTAGTGCGAGCCGCGTCCCTCAACTGCACCCGCCGCATCCGCCACCGCCTCCGCCGCCCCCACCACATCCGCCGCCACCATCGCCACCACCACTGCTCATCGTCTTTGAGGCGGCATAGACCGGGGCGTAGGGTGTGCCCGACAGGACGACGGTGCCGGAGAGCGCCACGGCGAGAAGCAACTCGTGATCGCGCGGCGCGCGTGAGGCCCGCGCGTTGGAGACCTGATGGCTTGCGAGGGCCTCATCGCCCGCTCGCGTCCGTATGGGGCGCTGCGCCAGCATGATGGCCCCGATCACCGTGACGATGAGCAGGAAGATCAGGATGCCGACCGGGTGGTGACGCTCTGCGCCGACGGAGGCCTTGATGGCTCCGAGACCCAGGAGGAGCGCGACGAAAGGGAGGACCGTCATATGGAAGGACATCATCTGATCGTCGGTCGGGGCGTAGCCGAGCTGTTGCAGGCGCCCCTGAATTTGTTGGACGATCGGCTTGACCGCGGTCTGGAATTGCTGGCGCGTCATGTCCGGCTGGACGGCGAGCGATGCCGGCTTGCGCATGATGGTCGTCAGCGGCGTCTGGTCGGTGACGGTGATATTGCGGCCGTTGGAAGCGATGGTGGCGCCGTTTCCCGACGTCAGGCTGAGCAGGATCACATCGCCGAGGCGCCGTGCACCGCCGGCGAGATAGGCCACTTCCAGCGCGTTCAATTCGCGCGTGACGTTTGCGGCGGGACCGATCGTCGACCTGAAATGATAACCCAGCAGGAAGATGATGGCAGCGCTGGTCAGATAGAGAGTCAGGAAAGGGCCGGCGGTCCAGTCCAGCGGATTCCACGTCATCGGTTGGTCCTCATCAATCGGCTGCGAATCCAGGCGATGGGTCTGGGCATGATAAGCCAGCGGTTGCGGTCCGTCACATGATAGCGTTGGCGTCCGAAGCGCAGATGTGTCGCCGGCCACAGCTCCGCGCTCGGCGGCCCGAACGCGCGTTCATGCAGCGCAAGCGTCTCGGCGTATTGCCGGCGATAGGTCGCCTGGGCCTCGGGCCCGCCGGGAGTAGGATCATGGTGCAGAGGCGCCTGCAATCTTTCGCCGCACCAGATCGACCAATAGTCGCGTGAGTAGATCAGATGCTGGTGCCAGACCTCGTCGACGATCTCGCTCGGCGTGACCGGGGTCGGCGAGACGATGGCGAGAAAGCAGAAGCGGCGATAGGCATCGACGGCCGCGCGGGCCTCGTCAATGCTCCAGCCGTGGTCGCGCGCGAGGCGCCGGGTGAAGTTCAGCGGCGTGTCGGGCTCGAAATCATGCTGTTCGATGCGTCGCCACAGCTCCTGTCGCGCCGGCGTCCAGACCGGCTCGTCGGACTGGATGTCGATCTTGAACTGCTGGCGCTGCAACCGAGGCTCCCGATGATCGTCCACGCATCATGATAGCATGGGATCGCGTGGCCGGGATGACGGTCAAGCAACCGGCCGACCACGACACCCGCGGTCCAGCAGCGGGCAATACGCGAAGGCGGGCAGGCCGGGAGCGGGCGCCCTCTTACGCGGCCGTGCCGTCGATCGAGCGGCGGATCACGCGTTGCACGTCGGCGTTCGACAGAAACAGATCGTGGTTGATGATACCCCAACCGGCGTCGGAGGCGTCGATCACGCGCACGCCAAGCCGCTCGATGGCAGCCTTCTCGGCGGCGCCTACCCGTGTCATTCCGCCGGCGAGTCGCCCCGACAGCGCCAGTGCGCGATCGTTCGTCGCGGCGATCACGGTGATCTTGCCGGCAAGCGGACCGATGCGGTGGATCGCCGACGAGAACACGTCCATGTCGATATCAGGCGCGGCGAACACCACAGCGCCGATCCTGCCCGTAACGGTGTCGCCGTATCGCGCATAGAGCTGACGCAGGCTTTCGAGCGTCAGCATGGTTCCCATGCTGTGCGCAACGATGTGCACGCGGCCGCTACCTGGCGCTGACACGATGGACGAGAGCACGCGTTCGAAATCGTCGCGGGACCACATCGCGCTGTCGCGGTCATAGGCATAGTCGAACAGTCCTGCCTTGGAGGGCCAGGAGAACACCATGGTCCGGCCGCGGAACTTGATCCCATCGGAGAGATGGGCGGCATCGAGCGCCGCCGTCTCGAATGTCTGCTTGAAGCCGTGCACGTAGATCAATACGTCGCCTCCTCCGCCGGTCTGCGCGAGGAGATCGCCAATTTCGGCCGACGCCGGCTCGACCCGGTCAAGGCGCCAATCGCCAATTCCGACGGAGGCGAGGGAAAGACGGCTGTCGTCCGGCGCCACCAGCTTGGCCCGTGCCACCGTCATCGTGGTGGCGCGCTCCGGCCCGAACCAGGGTTTCGTGCGACCGCCGTTCACGGGCTTGCGCGTGGTGGTGACGAGCAATGTGGGGTCAACCGAGAGGGACGATGCATCGTAGCGCGCGCCGGTCGCACCCAAGCCTGAGCATCCGCCGAGCGCGAGGGCGCTGAAGGACGCGAGCCCGCGCACGAGCGCGCGTCGTGACAGCCGAGTTTCATGTTGCAGAAGATGTTGGACGATCACACGGAACCTTCGGGAACACTGCCCACCGTTTGCCCCGCCCTGCTAGCTCCGTGAATGATGATGGCGGCGAGAAGAGGGCGAGCCCGGTTCCCTTTCAGTCAAGGCCGATAAGCGTTAGCGCTCACGCCGACCCTGGCTCGGAATTCTCGCCACAATTTCAGGCCGGTTCTTCTCGAGCCAGGCCAGGGCCTCCGGCCCGTCGACGACGCACTCGAAGGTTTCCCAGGTCGGGTCCTCCAGGGACTCCTCTTGAAGTCGCTTCGCCGCATACTCCATGAGGTTATGCAGGCGTTCATATCCTTGCCTGCGCTCGAGCGACTCCGCGATTGCTGCGCTCGTCCATTCTCGTTTGGCCAGATCGATAATGCTCGGAGCGTCGGCCTCGTTGAACCACGGTGTCGCATCGAACTCGAGGCAGACGACGTTGTCTGCGGTATGGCAAGTCGCGTGGATCATTGGTCCCTCCGTTGCGGGCGCGCGTCAGCCCTTGACCAGATCCCCCAGCAGGTTCGCCGCCACCGTCAGCTTGGCGAGCGTCAGGCCGCTGGCAGCGATGTCCTCGACCGAGCGGCGAATCCGCGTTGCCTCGGGGTGAGTCGCGAGCCAGGTCTCGACGGCTTGCTGGCCGGACCGGCCGGTTGCAAGCATATCCGCAGCCAGTCGTCTTTCGGCGGCTGCGATCTGGTCGACGGCGCGATCGATGGCGAGGCGTTCGAAATAGTCGTTGGCCGGCACGCTGCGGGCCGCGGCGATGATGCGGTCGAGACGGAAATTGGCTTCCGCGGCGAAGAAGGTCGCAGCGGCATCGCCGATGGTGCGGGAGGTGCGCTCGGCGACCGTCACGATATCGGGTGCCGCGATCAGCGCTTCGAGATCGGCGAGCTCGCCGGCAAGGCCGGCCGGAACACCGGCCTCGGTGAGCTCCTGCCGGCGTTTGCTGCGCACGGCCTGCAAGTCCGGTGGCAAGGAGTTGTCGAGGGAGGCTGTGACCTCGCGGATACCCGGGCCGAAGCGCGCGATCACTGCCTCGAGGCCGTCCTTGAAATCGACATTGCGCACGTACCAGACCATGCGGGACAGCAGAAGGTCCTGGATTGCCGCATAGAGCGACAGCTGCAATTGCCCGTCGATGCAGGCGTCGAGTCTATCGATCCCGTCATTCAGCCATTTGAGCCCGTAGGATTCATCCACCGCCACATAGGCCATGACGATGGTGGGGATGTCGGCATCCGTCTCGTCGATCAGGCGCACGATACACGCTGGGCCGCCGCGGTTGATGACGGCATTGGCGAGACTGGTCGCGATGATCTCCCGTCGCAGGCGATGGAATTCGACCGCTGTCGGGAATTTGTCCTGGACCTCGCTCGGGAAATACTGGGACAGTTCGCGGGCAAGATAGGGATCGTCAGGCACGCTGGTGACGAGCAGGTCATCGTAGAGCGTCAGCTTGGCGTAGGCGAGTAGCACGGCAAGTTCGGGCCGCGTCAGGGACTGCCCGCGCCTGGTGCGATCGGTGATCGCGGCGTCATCCGGCAGGAACTCCACGGCGCGACTGAGCAGACCACGCTGCTCGAGCGATTGCATCAGGCGGGTGAGGAAACCGGTCTCGGCCACGCCCTTGCGTTCGGCGAGAGAGAGCGCCAGCGTCTGCAGATAGTTGTTGCGCAGCACCAGCGCGCCGACCTCGTCTGTCATCGCAGCGAGCAGGCTGTTGCGGTCGGCGGGGGTAAGTCGCCCCTCGCGCTCGGGGCGGGCCAGCGCGATCTTGATGTTGACCTCGACGTCGGAGGTGTTCACGCCGGCCGAATTGTCGATGGCGTCGGTGTTGAGCTTGACGCCCTTCTGCGCCGCTTCGATGCGGCCGCGCTGGGTGACGCCGAGATTGGCGCCTTCGCCGATCACCCTGGCGCGGACCTCAGTGCCGGTGATGCGGATGGGATCGTTGGCGCGGTCGCCGGCCTGATCGTCGCTCTCCGCGGACGCGCGGATATAGGTGCCGATGCCGCCAAACCACAGCAGGTCCGTACGCGCTTTCAGGATCGCCGTCATCACTTCGAAGGGCGTCGCCTGCGGCTTGTCGAGATCGAGCAGGGCGCGCACCTCCGGTGCGAGCGGGATGGCCTTGAGCGAGCGCGAGAACACGCCGCCGCCTTGCGAGATCAGCGACTTGTCGTAGTCCTGCCAGCTCGATCGCGGCAGGTCGAACAGGCGCCGGCGCTCGGCCAAACTGGTCGCCGGATCGGGCGAGGGGTCGATGAAGATGTCCCGGTGATCGAAAGCCGCGACGAGCTTCGTCGCCGGCGAGAGCAGCATGCCATTGCCGAAGACATCGCCGGACATGTCGCCGACGCCGGCAACGGTGAACGGCATGGTCTGTATGTCGGTGCCGAGCTCGCGGAAGTGGCGCTTGACCGCCTCCCAGGCGCCGCGCGCCGTGATCCCCATCTTCTTGTGGTCGTAGCCCTGGCTGCCGCCGGAGGCGAACGCGTCGCCGAGCCAATGGTTCTTCTCGGCCGAGATCGCGTTGGCGACGTCGGAGAAGGTGGCGGTGCCCTTGTCGGCAGCGACGACGAGGTACGGATCGTCGCCGTCATGCCGCACCGTGGAGTCGGGCGGCACGATGTCGTCGCCGTCGAGATTGTCGGTGAGTTCGAGCAGCGAGCGAACGAAGATGCGATAGGCCTCGGTACCTTCCGCCATGAAGTGGTCGCGATTGGAAGGGGACGGCAGGCGCTTGGGCACGAAGCCGCCTTTGGCGCCGACCGGTACGATCACCGCGTTCTTGACCTGTTGCGCCTTCACGAGGCCCAGGATCTCGGTGCGGAAATCCTGCGGCCGGTCGGACCAGCGCAGGCCGCCGCGCGCAACCTTGCCGAAGCGCAGGTGAATGCCTTCGACACGGGGTGAGTGGACGAAAATCTCGTACAGCGGTCGCGGCGCAGGCAGGTCCTCGATCCCGCGGGCGTCAAACTTGAAGGAGATTACCGGGCGCGGATGTCCATCCTGGCCGACCTGCCACAGATTGGTCCGGATGGTCGACTGCACCAGATTGGTGAAACGGCGCAGGATGCGGTCTTCATCGAGCGAGGCGACGGATTTGAGCTGCTCCTCGATCTCGGCAAGGAGGGCCGTCTCGCGCGCCAGACGCTCGGCCTCGGTAAGGGCGAGGCGCGGATCGAGGCGGGCCTGGAACAGCGCGACGAGCTTGGCGGTGATCGCGGCGTTCTTGCGCAAGGTCTCCCACATATAGTCCTGGCTGAACGGAGCGCGGATCTGGTGCAAATAGCGGGACAGCGCCCGGATGCTCGAGACTTCCCGCCAGCCCAGGGCCGTGCGCAGGATCAGGGCATTGTATCCGTCGGATTCAGCGCGATCGGTGACAACTGCCATGATCGATGCTTCCAGGCGATGACTCAATTCCGGGCTGATCTCGATCGGCTTGCCGTCGCTGGTCTCGATCGTCATGTCGTGCAGCCAGACCGGCTCAGGCCTGTTACCGGGCACGATCTGATAGGTGCGTTCGTTGACCACGCGCAGGCCGTGATTTTCGATCACCGGCACGCGATAGGACAGCGACAGCGGCGCTGCGTCCGAGAAGACCTTCAGACCGAAGCGTCTGGGATCGTCGTTGCTCTCGAAGCGGTGAACCGAAATCGTCACCGGGCGGGCTGTCGTCAGCTTTTCGACGGTCGCGATGTCGGCAACCGCCTGTTCCGCCGTGAAAACCTCGGTATAGCCGCCGCTAAAGGCCTGGGCATAGCGATTGGCCAGCATGCGCGCCCGCATGCCATCGGTCGACGCAGTCAATGCGGCCTTCAGCTTGTCGGCCCAGGTTGCGGCAATGGCGCTGATGCCGGCTTCCAGCGTGGCGCGTTCGACGGCGGGAGTCTTACCTTCATAGCGCCCGATGATGTAGTGGACGCGCGCCAATGCGCCTTCGGGGAAGGACACGTACGAGGCCGACAGCGTCCCACGGAAGGCCTGCGCCAGGAAGTTGGCGACGCGCGTACGCACGTCGGTGTCGTATTTGTCGCGCGGAATGAAGACGAGGATCGAGACGAAGCGATCGAACTTGTCGACCCGCGCCAGCGCCCGGACGCGGGGGCGCTCATAGAGGATCAGGATCTCCATGACGAAATCGTAGAGCGTGTCAACGTCGATCTGGAACAGTTCGTCACGCGGATATTCTTCGAGAATATGCATGAACGCCTTGCCCGAATGGCCACTCGGGTCGAAGCCCGCGCGCTGGAGCACCCGTGACACCTTGTGGCGGACATAGGGGATCTGCCGGACCGAGCGCGTATAGGCGCCCGAGGTGAACAGGCCGACGACGCGCAATTCGCCCTCGAGCCGGCCGTCGGGCGTGTAGAGCTTGATGCCGACATAGTCCATCCGGATGCGGCGATGGACACGGCTGTTGACATTGGCCTTGATGACGATGAGCAGGGTGGGCTCGCGCATGAATTCGCGAATCTCCGATGTCATCACCACCATTTCGTTGCCGCGGCGCAGGACCTTCGCATCCGGGTCGCGCAGGATGCCGAGGCCTTCGCCGGTCGTGATGTTGTCCGACGCATCGCTGTCGGGCGAGAAGCGATATTCGCGCACGCCCAGAAAGGTGAAATTGTCGGCGCACAGCCATTGCAGGAACTGGTTGGCCTCGGCGACCTCGTCGATCGGGAGCGGCGGCGGGTTGGACGTGAACGTCTTGATCGCCTGCTCGACCCGGTCCCGCATGGCTCGCCAGTCGGTGACGCAGGCGCGTACGTCGCTCAGCGTCTTGGTGAGGCCGACGATCAGCTTCTGCTGGTCGGCCTCGGCGTCCAGGCGGGTGATGTGGAGGTGGATCATGCTCTCCCGCGCGCCGCTTGCCCCTTCCGGCAATGCCTCGCCGTAGAAGCGCAGCAGCTTGCCCTGGTCATCGCGCTCCACCGCGATGATCGGGTGGGCGACGAGGGTGACCTCGATGCCCTGTTCGGTGAGCTCCGCCATGGTGGAGTCGAACAGGAAAGGCATGTTGTCGTTGAGAATTTCGAGCACGGAAATCTCGCGCCCGTCGGGCATCGTCGGATTGACGACGCGGATGTCGGCACTGCCTGCCGTGCGTCGCTGCACATGCTCCCAGGCTTGCTCTGCGAGGAGAGCCAGCGAGGAGGAATCGTGGTTGGCGAGGTCCTCGAGATTGGTGTAGCCGAACAGAAGCTCGGCAAAGGCCCGGGGGCTCTTGCCCGGCTGGACGCTTCCTGCCGCGTCGCGGATGAGGGTTGCCCGGGCCTTGTCGTCGCGCCACGCCATCATGTCCTCCCTTGCCCGTGCCGTCCGGGCACGGAGCCATTGACGTACCAAGGTCGAGCCGGCGTTGCCTCAATGATGATGGGCCGAGACACCCTTCACGCATTGGGTCAACAGATCGGCGGTGGCGGACTGGCCGACATCACCCAGGCTGATCATGCCGACCATCCGCTTGCTCTTGTTGATGACGGGCAGCCTCCGGATCTTCAGCGTCTCCATGTGATGCACGGCTTTCGCCAGATCGTCGTCCTCGCGGCAACAATGGATGCCTTCGGTCATCACGTCCCGCGCCGTCATGCGCGCGGCGTTGAAATCCTTGCTCGCAAGGCCTTTGCAGACGATATCGCGATCCGTCACCATCCCGATCAAATGGTCGCCTTCACCGATCGGAATGCAACCGACGTCGTGCCCTTGCATCAACTTCGCGATCTCGGTGATCGGGGTGTCGGGGCTGACCCAATCGACGCCCTTGTGCATCACGTCCTTGACTTTCATGGAGGACCTCCGTTGCGAACGCTGCCCCCGTTACGTGACTATACAACGAACCGGGCACGACCGCACGCTTCACCGCGACGAGGGCGTGCCGGTGGAGCATGTCGCCGTCGTGCCGCGTCAGTCGTGCACGCTGAAGCGTCCATGCGGCGCATTGGCCGTCAGGCGCGCGAACTGCGCGTGCGTCAGCTGGAGCAGCGTCGCGTGATCGCCGGCTTCGATATAGACCTCGGGCTGGGCCTGGATGGTGTCATCGACGATGAGATCGAGCCCGTAGCACCTGCCGACGGCCGGGACGGCTCCGTGCGCGCAGTCGGCGAAGATCCGATTGATCTCGGTCTCGTTGGCCATCACGAGATCCTCGCCGAGCCTCTGCTTCAGGTCCGGCAGGTTGAGATGGTGCGATGCCGGCACGACCGCAAGCATGTAGCCGCCGTCATGCCGCAACACGACGGCCTTGGCGAGACGATCGCCCGAGACGTGGCAGGCCTGCGCCGTGCGCGTGGATGACATGGTGAGATCGTGCGGGATCTCGGCATATTGGATGTTCTCGGCAGCAAGATATCGGTGCAGCGTCGGAGCAATGGACATGGCGTGCCCTCCGATGGGTATGCAAGCCGTCCACCGTGAGTCCCCGCCGCACGATAGGCGGCCGCCTGATTTGTCGGGTTCTCAACATAGGCGCTGCGGTCGGCTGCCGCAATTCGTCATTGCGCAACGACACGATTCCACGCCAACCGCTGCGGGGTTAGTCAGTATGGCCGACCTATCTGCGAACCGCGGGGACCGCGCCGCCTCTTCGGTCAACCCATTCCGCCTGCGGAGGGTCGTGTGCCATGCGCACGGCGATCAAGCCAATACGTCGCGACGGCAAGTACGACCCAGCAGAGATTGTAGACAAGGCCGCAGCAAATCACCACCCAGCCCGGGATCGGGCCGATTGCTGCGCGCTCCATGAACTCGTTGAGGTGCGCCGCCATTTCAGGATGAATCGCGAGTTTGCCGATATAGGCGGATGTCTGGATCACGATGATCCAGATGTATGTGCGGCGAACACGGCGCCCGGCGGCGCGAACGAAGCTGATATGATGACGCGGATGCAGGTAGTCTTCCGCGAGGATGTTCCGCCAACCGGCGTCGTCATCTTCGCGTTTGCCGCTCAAGATCGGAACGTACCAATGCGTTTCGAGGAAGCGCGCCCGCGCGCGCCAAACGTTGAAATAGCGATAGCGGCGCGCTTCGAGTCCGAGAAAGACCGCGAGCAGCATGCCAATCAGAATGAGCGGTAGCGCCGATGCCTCTTTAGACGAGAACGTCGACGACAGGGCGATGCCCAAGGTCACGATCGACCAGTTGGTCGTGTTGTCGAGGCGTGTTCGCCAGATGGTGCTGCGATAGATCTCGCCGCGATAGAGATGGGCAATCGCACCCAATTCAGCCGGGTTCAGCTCTCGGATTTCACGTGTGTCTTCTGCAGGCCTGAGCATGGCGCGAACCACCTAAGACCAGTGAAATGTTCAGGTCGTGCTTTCAGCGGCGACCCGATGATACTACCACAATTCCGCTTCGTTTGGACAAGCCCGCGATGGGCCGACCGCCCTTAACCCGCAACGGCTTAGCGGTTCACTTCATCACCCGCACGCCCTTCGTCGTGAAGCGCTGCGTCCGGCCGCCCGGGCGCACGGGCCGCCTTGTGCCGGCGGCCTTGCCGGTGCCGGGTGGCTGGTGCGCTGGGACTAACTGGTCGGGGCGGGAGCCGATCAAATCGGCGCGGCCCATCTCCTTCAGCGCCTCGCGCAGCACGGGCCAGTTGTCGGGGTCGTGATAGCGCAGGAACGCCTTGTGCAGCCGGCGCTGACGAAGGCCCTTGATCGCCTCGACCTTGTCGCTGCCGCCGCGGCGCACGCCGCGCAGCGGATTGACGCCGGTGTGGTACATCGCGGTTGCGGTCGCCATCGGCGAGGGCAGGAAGGTCTGCACCTGGTCGGCGCGATAGCGGTTCCTCTTGAGCCAGAGCGCGAGGTTCATCATGTCCTCGTCGGTCGTGCCCGGATGCGCCGCGATGAAATAGGGGATCAGGTAATATTTCTTGCCGGCCTGTTCTGCCGCTGCATCGAACATCCGCTTGAAGCGGTTATAGGCGCCGATGCCCGGCTTCATCATCTTGTCGAGCGGACCGCGCTCGGTATGCTCTGGCGCGATCTTCAAATAGCCGCCGACGTGATGGGTGACGAGCTCCTTGACATATTCCGGGCTCTCCACCGCGAGGTCGTAGCGCACGCCGGAGGCGACCATCACCTTCTTGATGCCCTTGGTCTCGCGCACCTTGCGATAGAGCCGGATCAGGTCGTCATGCGAGGTGTTGAGGTTCGGGCAGATCTCGGGGAAGACGCAGGACGGCCGCCGGCATGCCGCTTCGACCTTCGGATCCTTGCACGCCATTCGGTACATGTTGGCGGTGGGACCGCCGATGTCGGAGATCACGCCGGTGAAACCCGGCGTCTTGTCGCGGATGCGCTCGATCTCGCGCAGGATCGAGTCTTCCGAGCGGTTCTGGATGATGCGGCCCTCGTGCTCGGTGATCGAACAGAAGGTGCAGCCGCCGAAGCAGCCGCGCATGATCGTCACCGAGAATTTTATCATTTCCCAGGCCGGGATCCTGGCATCGCCATAGGAAGGATGCGGCGCGCGGGCGTAGGGAAGGTCGTAGACCGCGTCCATCTCTTCGGTGGAGAGCGGGATCGGCGGCGGGTTCAGCCAGAGGTCGCGATCGCCATGACGCTGGACCAGTGGCCGCGCATTGCCAGGATTGCTCTCCCGGTGCAGCACGCGTGACGCGCGCGCATAGGCCTCGCGGTCCTGCTCGACTTGCTCTAGCGCGGGCAGCCGGATCACGGTGTCGCCGGGATGGCGCGCCGCACCCTCGTCGGCGGAGTCCAGATCGTCCGCGTGCAGTTCGGTGTAGTCCTCCGGCGCGCGGCGGAACAACGCGGTGCCCCTGATGGAATCGAGATCGCGGGGCGCCGTGCCTTCGGCGAGCCGGTGCGCCACCTCGACCACGGCACGTTCCGCGTTGCCGTAGAGCAGAAGATCCGCCTTGGCGTCGGCCAGCACCGAGCGGCGCACCTTGTCGGACCAGTAGTCGTAATGCGCAATCCGGCGCAGCGAGGCCTCGATGCCGCCGAGCACGATCGGCACGTCCTTGAACGCCTCGCGGCAGCGCTGGGCGTAGACGATGGTGCAGCGGTCCGGCCGCTTTCCGCCTTCGCCGCCGGGCGTATAGGCGTCGTCGTGGCGCAGGCGCCGGTCTGCCGTGTAGCGGTTGACCATCGAGTCCATGTTGCCGCCGGTGACGCCAAAGAAGACCCTCGGCTTGCCCAGCGCCTTGAACGGCTCGGCCGAGTGCCAGTCCGGCTGCGCGATGATGCCGACCCGAAAGCCCTGGGCCTCCAGCAGCCGGCCGATGATCGCCATGCCGAAGCTCGGATGGTCGACATAGGCGTCACCCGTCACCAGCACGATGTCGCAGGCATCCCAGCCGAGCGCCGTCATCTCGGCGCGGCTCATGGGGAGGAACGGCGCCGCCTTCCCGGGATGGGCCCGGTGGCGGGGCCAGGAACTCAGGCGTTTTGCGGCGTTGGCGATGGTATCCATGGCGCCCACGCATAAGCCGGGCGCGCCGCAATTCAATCGAGCGGAACATCAATTTCCGCGTGCCGTCATCACAATGGCGGCCGTCGCGCACTTCGAACGGGCAAGACCCCGATCTCCCATCCGCCAGCTCGAACGATGTTTTCGCGCCGAGCTTTCGCTCTATCTGTCGCGGCGCAGGCACCGGCGCCTGGCGCGGGCGCATGAGCGGGGCGAACCCGCCTGCAACGCCCGCGCTTGAGGTGAGGCTTCAATTGCCGGCCACTTCCTTGATGCGCGCGATCATCTGGTCGACCGCCTGCTCCACCGGCACCTTGTTGGTGACGATGGCGTTCACCGCCTTGATCCAGACGTTCTCGTTGTTGAGCACGGTGAACTTGTAGTTCTTGCTCATCTCGTAACCGCCGACGCCGGCGGCAAACTGATCACGCTCGGCGCGGCGATGCACGTCGGTGTCCCAGAAGGGAGACTTCTGGGCGACGGTCTTGACCGGGAACCAGCGGCCGAGCGCGCCCTCGACGTAAGGCTGCAGGTTCTCGTCGCGCAGCAGGAACGACACGAACTCCTTGGCGCGCTCCTTGTTCTTCGCCTGCTCGAAGATCATGCCGACCGTCACCGACGCACGGGTGTGGACCGGCGTGCCGTCCGGCTTGTTCGGCCAGACGATGGTGCGGATGCGGTCATAATAATTCTTCTTCGCTTCCTCGCGTTGCTCGGCGGTCAGCGTCTCGTTGCTGGCATCGTCCAGCCACTTGCCGGGAACGGAGATGGTCGAATTGTGCGTCATGATCGTCGTCTTGTTGTGGAAGGCGACGTTGTTGTCGGGATCCTTCCAGCTCGTCGCCGATTGTGGCGTGCAGCCCTTCGCGGCGATCTCGACATAGTCCTTCATCGCGGCGACGAGACCCGCCTTTACCTTGGGATCGTCGACCAGGAGCTTGCCGTTGTCGTCGACCAGCACCACGTTATAGGCGTCCATGAAAACCAGGAACGAAATGAAGCTGTCGGTGGCGTCGACGCCCATGGGATGGCCGATGCCGTAGATGCGCTTGCCGGTCGCTTTGCGCACGGCCGGCTGCGCCGTGTCGCACCAGAACGACCAGAAGCCCTTCCAGTCCTTCGGGATGTCCGTTTCCTTGAGACCTGCCTCCTCGAGCATGTCCTTCCAAAAGTGGAGATGCAGCGTCGCCTGCTTGACCGGGAAGGCGTAGTAGGCCTTCGCCTTGGTCTTCTCGTTGTACAGCATGACCGTTTCGAGCGGATGCGGAGCGAACTCTCCCTTGATCGGATCGAGGATGGAGCCGAGATCCACGAGCTTGCCTTCGGAGGCCCACTTGCCGACGCCCTGGAAATTGTAGGTGTCCGCATAGGTCACGTCGGGCGGATTGCCGGAATCGAGCGCCGCCACCAGCTTCGGGATCATGTCCTGCGTCGCATATTGCGACAGCTCGACCTTCACGCCGGTCTTGGCCTCGAACTTCTTGATGACGTCGAGCAGCGCGTCTTCCTCGGCCTTGTAGTAGCCCTTGTTCCACCAGACGACGAGCTTCTCCTCAGCGCTTGCGGTCGTTTGCGTCGTCCATGCCGCGCCCAGAAGCACCGACATCGACACGGCGCAGGTCCTGATCGCCTTCCTGTAACCACTCAACACTTCTCGTTTCCTCTCTTTGGTTGTGATTGATCTCGTCACTCATCCGCCACGGGTGGCTCAAGCGATTTGCAATGCCCTCGCATAGGTCTTGCCCGAATTGGTGATGTGCGTGGTCATCAGCTTCTCGAAAGCGGTGAAGTCGCCGCGCTCGAACAGGCGCAGCAGCGTACGGTGCTGCTCGAAGGACTCGGGCGTTCGCACGTCGATCGGCGAGCTCAGATTGGTGCGCAGCGTCGCGATGCGCCCGGAGACCAGCTGATAGGATTCCTGGAGGTAGCGATTGCCGCAGTGGGCGAACAGCGCTTCATGCATCGCGGTGTCTCCGCGCCCATAGGCGACGTTGTCCTTTGCCGCGACCGCCTGCTCCATCCCGGCAATTGCGGCCTCCATCGCCGCGATCGCGCCGGCGCGGTCGTGGACACAGGCCAGCTCGGCGGCCTTGGGCTCGATCACGATCCGGAACGTGCAGAGCGCCGTGATGTCCCCCGCGCTCGGGGTAAAGACGAAGCTGCCGACCTGCGGCCGGATCACCACGAGGCCCTGCGCCTGCAACTGGCCCATCGCCTCGCGCACGGGGGTGCGGCTGACGCCGAAGGACTGCGCGACCATCTCCTCGGAAATGGCCGCGCCGAGCGCGAACTCGCCGTCGATGATGCCCTGGCGCAGCCGCAGCATCACGCGCTGTGCCAGCGATTTCGGCGGGTCGAGCTTCAGCGACTTCATCGGTCCTCAGATGACCTTGCCGGGATTGAGGAGATGATCGGGATCGAGCGCGGCCTTCAGCGTACGCATCAGCGCGATCTCGGCTTCGCTGCGGGCGTGGCCCAGCCACTGCTTCTTCAGCGTGCCGATGCCGTGCTCGGCCGAGACGCTGCCGCCCATCTCGCGCACCAGGCCATAGATGATCGCGTCCATCTCGGCCTTCGGCTGGCGTTCGGTCGGCAGGCCCGTCACCCAGGAAACGAGATGCAGATTGCCGTCGCCGATATGGCCGTAATAGACGCTCTCGCAGCCCTTGATGCTGTCTGCGAGCGCGGCCTTGCAGCGCGTGGCGAACTCGTCCATCCGCTTGACCGCAAGTCCGATGTCGTAGGAGAGGTGCGGCCCCAGCACCTGGCCGAACTCGGAACAGATGTCGCGCACCGCCCAGAATTTCTGCGTCTGCGCCAGCGATTGCGCGACGGCAGCATCCGCCAGAAGTCCGCGCTCCATCAGATCCTCGAGCCAGCTCTGGAAACGCGGTGCATCGAGGCTTTCATCGGTGCCTTGCGCTTCGACCAGCACATAAAGCCCGTGGCCTGCCGCGACCGGCGGCTTGGCGCCCGCGCGCGCCGTGATCACCTCCCAATAATCCGGCCACATCACCTCGAAGGCCGACAGCAGCGGGCCGAGGCCGGAGCGTGCGGCATCGAGCAGCGCGACCACGGCGGCATAATCCTTCAGCGCGCACAGCGCGGCCATGGTCGAGCGCGGCTTTGGAAACAGCCGGAGCACCACGCGCGTGATGATGCCGAGCGTGCCTTCCGAACCGATGAAGAGATGCTTCAGATCGTAGCCGGCATTATTCTTGATCAGCTTGTTGAGATTGGTGATGACAGTGCCGTCCGGCAGCACGACCTCGAGCCCGAGCACCAGCTCGCGCGTCATGCCGTAGCGGATCACGCGGTTGCCGCCGGCATTGGTGGAGAGATTGCCGCCGATCGCGCAGGAGCCGCGCGATCCCAGATCGAGCGGAAAGAAGAAGCCGGCCTCATCGGCCGCCTTCTGGATCGTCTCCAGCGGCGTGCCGGCCTTCACCGTCATGGTCGCGGATGCCCGATCGATCTCCTCGATGCCGGTCATGCGCTCCAGCGAGATCGCGACCCAGCCGGGCTCGGGCGAGGCACCGCGGCACAGGCCGGTCAAGCCGCCCTGCGGCACGAACGGCAGGCTTGCCGTGCGGCATGTCGCAATGGCCGCGGCAACGCCGGCCGCATCGACCGGGCGGATCACCGCGAGCGGCGTTTGCGGCAGGCTCGCGCTCCAGTCGTTGCAATTGCGCGCGGGCACCTCGTTGCCGATCAGCACGGCTTGCGGGCCAAGCCGGTCGCGCAGATCGCGCAGCATGTCCTCAGGGCGTTCGAGCATCGTCGTCATGTCGATCGGAGCCTCTTTTTTTGTCTGGTGCTTTACCGGGTCAGCGCCGGCCCATGCATTTTTGACGGCGCGACCCCGCGTCACCTAGAATTGCGGTGATGTTGTATGTAAGGTACAAGAAGTAAATGGGAACGCCAAGCAGGTTTCGCGCTTTTCTAAAAGGGCAAGCCTGATCAATGGTTTAGAACGATAGCTCTCTAACAGAGGACAGGTCATGACGGACGCAATTCGCGGGTTCTGGGTCGCGACGCCGACGCCGCTGACGGCCGAGGGAGCCGTGGATCCCGCCCGGCTGGCGGACCATGCGCTTCGGCTCTTCAAGAAGGGCGTCAACGGCGTCGTGGTGTTCGGCACCACCGGCGAAGGCACCTCGTTCAACGTTGCAGAGCGGATCGCGACCGTGGAGGCCTTGCTCAAGGCCGGCCTCGCCGCTGATCGCATCGGCGTTGGCGGCGGCTTTGCCGCGATCAGCGACAGCATCGCCCTGACGCGTTCGGTGCTGAGCCTCGGCGTGAACCAGGTGCTGTACCTGCCGCCCTATTTCGATCGCAGCGTCACGCCTGAAGGAATCGAGGACGCGTTCGCGGCGATCTTCGATGACGTGACCGACGATCGCCTGCGCGCCTATCTCTATCACATCCCGCAGGTCTCCGGCGTCGCCATCCCGACGCAAGTCGCGGCCAGCTTGCGCAAGCGCTATGGCAAGCTCGTTGCCGGCCTCAAGGACTCTAGCGGCGAGTTCAAGCAATTCCAGGCATTCCGTGCCGCGGCGCCCGAGCTCGCCATCACCGTCGGCAACGAAGCCGACATCACCCGCGCCATCGCGGCGGGCGGCGCCGGCACCATCTGCGGCATGGCCAACATCGTGCCCGAGCTCGTCAAGGGCATGGTCGATGGCAAGGACGTCGGAGCACGCATGCAGGCGGCGATCGATATCGTCGTCAACACGCCTTCGTTCGCCGCGACGCTGAAAGCCATTCTCGCAGCACAGAACGCCGATCCCGGCTGGCTGCGCGTGCGTCCGCCGCTTCGTGGCCTCTCGGACGGCAAGGCGCTGAAGGCGAAGATCGACGCGCTGGTGAGTCCCGCGATCGCGTGACGTCCGCGCAGGGCATCAGGCCAGCGAGCAACGCTCCGCGATGATGCCGCCGATGGTCCGGGCGAAAGCCATGTTGCGGCCTTCGGCAATGCCGAGCGCAAGCTCGACCGGATTGAGGTCGGGCAGCTCGGCGCGTCTGTGGGCGTGCTTCAGCGATTTGCGCGCGGCGAGCCTTGCCGGGAGCGCAGCATAGCCGAGGCCGGCGCGAACGGCGGCCAGCAGCGCTGACAGGCTGCGTGCCTCGCAGGCGATGATCCAGTCTCGGCCTGTCAGGCGCAGGCTGCGGAGCGCCTCCTCGCGATAGGCGCATCCTTCCGCGAACGCCACCAGCGGCACTGCATCATCACGCCCGGCAGGCGCCGAGGTAGCGTCTCCGAACCAGGACATGGATTCGAACGTGATCGCGGCACCCGCTTCGTTCGACGGCGCGCGCTTGAAGAAGGCAAGATCGAGCCGGCCCTGGCCGACATCCTCGGCCAGCCGCGCCGACAGGTCGGTGCGCAGCGAAAGCCTTGCGTCGGGACAGCGCGCGCGGATCTCGGAGAGGGTCGAGGAAAAATCGCGCTCCAGAAAATCCGCCGGTATGCCAAGCCGGATTCGCTCGCTGGCGGCCGGCCGGCGCATGGCGGCGACGGCGCGTTCGTTGAGCGCGACGATCTCGCGCGCATGCGCGACGAACTCGGCGCCCCGCTCGGTCACGCCGATCACGCGACCGCGCACCCGCTCGAGCAGGGGATGGCCGACCAGGCCTTCGAGGCGGGCGATCTGTAGGCTGATCGCGGATTGCGAACGTCCGACCCGTTCGGCTGCGCGCGAAAAGCTCTTCAGCTCGACGATGGCGATGAGGGAGCGGAGCGTGTCGATATCGAGGGTCGTCGGCATGGGGGCAGCTCCCGAAGATGAGCCCGCTGACAGCGCGCGGGTCCAGATGAGAGTTATCAATAAGGTGATTGCGGAAATCAATTTCTCGATTGCGACGCCTGCCGGCTATTTGTCCGTGCTTCGAATTCTGGATCAGGACGAATCCGGGTTGGCACGGAGAGCAAATGCAGCGTCGCAATCTTCTGAAGGGCCTCGGCCTCACTGCCGCCGTGGCCACCACGTCGGCGGTCGCTCAGAACCGGCAGCCGGTGCAATCGGCACAGATTGCATCATCCTCGCCCTGGCCGGCGCCGCAACTGGCGACGGTGGACCGGCTCGGCCATTGCCGCGTCGGCAATGGCCCGGCGGTCTGCGTGGTGCTGCATGAATGGCTCGGCGATCACGTCAACTGGGAGCCGGTGCTGCCCCATGTCGATCCCACCCGCCACACGCTCATCGTCATGGACCTGCGCGGCTACGGCTGGTCACGCGCCTTGGCCGGCAGCTACACGCTGGATGAAGCCGCCGCGG
Source organism: Bradyrhizobium sp. UFLA05-153 (assembly GCF_054185185.1). Lineage (NCBI taxonomy): Bacteria > Pseudomonadati > Pseudomonadota > Alphaproteobacteria > Hyphomicrobiales > Nitrobacteraceae > Bradyrhizobium > Bradyrhizobium sp. UFLA05-153. Next base: position 20,600 of record NZ_JBBIAM010000056.1, on the reverse strand, counting down.
ACGTCCTGCGCACGGCCGATCAGCTCGCGCTCACGCGTTTCCATCTGGTCGGACACTCGATGTCGGGCCTCGTGGCGCAGAAGATTGCGCTCCAGGCCGCCTCGCGGATCCAGAGCGTCACGCTGTTCTCGCCGGTGCCGCCGACGGGCTTCCGCGCCGACGAGGCTGCGCTCAAGGCGCTGAACGCCGTGATCGACCAGGACGAGGCGGCTGCGCGGGCCATCACGGCAAGGACCTCGAGCCGCTATGGCGCCGGCTGGCTGAAGCGCAAGCTGACCATCGCGCGCGAGGCCGGTACGGTCGAGGCGATGCGCGGCTATCTGAAGATGTTCACGACCTCATCGATTACCGAGGATTCGCAACGTCTCACGGCGCCGCTGCACGTTGTGAACGGCGCGCTCGACATCGCCTTCTATCGCGGCGAGCCCTCGCATAACGCGTTCGCAGCTGCCTACCCGCGCGTGACGTTCGAGACCATCGACGATGCCGGCCACTACACGATGCTGGAAACCCCTGTGCGTGTTGCAAGCATCATCGAACAGCAGGTGGCCGCTGCCGGCTGAGGCGTCGCATCGGCCGCGCTGGAACCGGCGGGCGAGCAAAAAAAGCCCCGCCACCTCATACTGCCTGCAGCGGGTCGCAGGCGCGCACGCGATGGCGGAGTGCGAGAAACGATCGTCAGAAATGATAGTTGACGCCGAGCTTCGCCAGATTGGCGGAAGTTTTGGCGGAGTATGTCGTTGTCACGGCACCGGTAGTGTCCGTGACGTTGTAAGTCTTCGTGCTGAAATTCAGGTAGTTGTATTCGGCGAACATCGAGATGTTTCTGGTGGCCGCCCATTCGGCGCCGGCGCCGACGACGTAGCCGGTCCTGATGTCAGAGAACGGGCTGTAGATCACCGAGGCAAAACCGTCGGCCCGTCCGTCATAGACCTGCCGCGACCAGGCGACGCCGCCCTTGCCGTAAAGCAGCACCTGATCGAAGGTCACGCCGAGACGGCCGGTCAGCGTCGCATACCAATCCGTCCTGCCATTGCTCGTCAGCACGAAGCCAGGTACGTTGATTGCGGGGGTGACGCTCGAGCCATTGGCGCGGGTCCAGGAGACATCGCCGGCCACGCCGAGTACGACATGGCCGACCTGGTAGATGTAACCCGCATTGATGCCGCCCAGCACGCTCGAGCGATTGGTGGTGTAGCTCGTCCCGACGGGATCGATGGCGAAGCCCGTCGTGCCGAGGAAAGTCTGCGTCTCGTAGACCGATCCGCCGCCAAGATGCGCACCGGCGTAGAACCCGGTCCAGCTGAAAACCTGAGTCTCCTGAAGGGGCGCCTTGCGCGCGATCAAATCGGCCGCTGATGCAGGTACGGCGGCCAGCGACGTGGCAACAAGAAGGGATAGACGACGCATGAAGAGCCTCAATGAATGGAAGGTGGTTGGCCGCGCCCCGCGGCGGCTCCGTCGACACAGTTCCTTGCGCGTGAAGTCGCGCCCGTAAATCCCAGCAGCATCAACCCGCATTGAACATTTCGCCGCGCGCTCGATCAGTCCCATCCGCGCGGGCCGTCGGGATAGCAGACGCCGTCGACCATGGTCGTGCCGCTGGCGCAGAATTGCGTGCTCGTCGAGGAGCTCGACGAACTGTGCGAATTTGCGAGACTATAGAGCGTATCGGTGCTCCATATGTTAGGATCGTCCTGGCGATGGCGGGCGAGCAGCGACTTGTCCTTGCCGCCGAAGTAGAATTTTACGCCGCCCCAGATGCCCTGCATGTTGGCTTCGCCCGCGCGGCCCTCGATGAAGGCCGAGGCGAGCACGCCGTGCCCGAGCGGCAGCGCCACCTCGCTACCGAGCGCGAGCGCGTTCCTGCCGCCGAGATAGCGGTGCCCGACATAGCCCGACCACTGATCGCTGAGGTAATATTTGAAATTGACCTGGTCGAAGAACCGCGTCTTCACCGCGTAGCTGTCGAGCATCATCGTCGTGGTCGTGACGCCCGGGGCGCCACCCAAGAGGGGATCGGGGAGGCCCGGCGCAACCGTGCTCGTGCTCGTCGAGATCACCTGCGCGGTGTTGCCGAATTCGACACCGGCGATGCCCTGTAGCGTGAAGCGGCCGAGATAGATCTCGCCTTCGCCCGCGACCTGGCCGAGATAGACGCCGCCATTGCGGTCCCACCAGGTGTGGCTGGTGTAGAGGCCGACCAGGCCGCTGGAGTCGCGCCAGAAGGCATGGCCCGCGACGTTGCCGAAACGGCTGCCGTCGAAGGCACCGGCCGCGGAATCGATCTGCAAGCCGTAATTGCTGCCGAGCGGCATCGAGATCGCGCCTGCGGCACCGCCGAGCGATTTGCCGGCCAGTAAGCCGCCATAGGCTTCGGCCTTGGCATTGACGCCGTCGACCGCCGGAACGACGACCGGCGAGGTCGTGATGTCTCCTGCCTGGGCACTGGAGAACTGGGTACTGGAGATCAAGGCTGCTGCGACTGCTCCGCAGATCATGGGAGCCGAGTGGAGAAAACGTGGAGCACGTGACACGACAAACCTCGAAACGAAACGACTGGTGCACTTTGCTTGGGCGTCGGAGAGAGACGACAAGGCACAGAAGAGATCACCGCTTCGCGTTTAGCGGCTTGCGAGATGCGCTGCCATGCTGGGCGCCCGCTCATTCATCAACCGCCATTGATGTTGGCGAGTTCGGGACATCCGTGGCGCAAACGCCGGCTGCTGATCGCAGGCCATGCCTGACCGGTCGCGTGCGCAGGGCTGGACGAAGGCGCGACACTCCTGCAAAGAAAGGCGCAAGTTGATGGGCGTGCGTGGGGATCGGCCGAGTGCCGGAGGTAGAATCTAACCTTCCTGATCTCGTCGGTTGGACCGGCGAATTTCGCAACGAGGCGACGGAGGCGGAGTTCTGTGCGGGCATTGCGCGGCCGGCGCGTGCAATGGCGCTGCTCTGCGTCCTGGCCGAGACGGCCGCGAGCCTGGCCTTCGTTCCGCTGGATTTTCTGACGCTGCCGGCCTCGCGTCTGGTCTTCTTTCTGGAGATCCGGCTGCTGATCGCGCTTGCGGCCATCGCGGCGCTGCTGGCCTTGCTGCGTGCAGCCAGCTTCAATCGCATCGTCGCGATTACCTATGTCCATCAGTTCACGTTCTTCACGCTCAACGCGCTGGTCTTCAATCATCCGAGTCTGACGCGGCATGGCGGGCTGCTGCTGCCGCTGATCGCGATTGCGCTGAACCTGTGCCTGCCCGGCCGCTTCCGGCTGGTCGCGCTGACCAGCGCCTATGCGCCCATCATCAGCCTGTTGTTCTGGGCGGTGCTGCGGCCGGATCCGGAAAGCCCGCTCGATCTCGCCATCATCCTGCTGGTGGTGATGGTCGGCTATGGTGTCGGCGCGGTCGCCCGCGCCCAGTTCAACCGGCTGCGGCGCGAGGAGTACTTGCGCATCGCGCGCGAGCGGCGGATCAATCTCGACCTCTCCGAAGCCAAGGACGCTGCGGAAGCAGCGGCCCGCGTGAAAACCGACTTCCTCGCGGTGATGAGCCACGAGATCCGCACCCCCATGAACGGAATTCTGGGCATGGCGCAATTGGCGCTGGATGATCCACTGCCGCCGGCGCAACGCAAGCGGCTGTCGGTCATCAAATCGTCGGCGGAGGGGTTGTTGAAGATCCTCGACGACATCCTGGACATCTCGAAGCTCGAAACCCGCGCCGACGTCTACGAGCGAGCGCCGTTCGACCTCGGGCAGGCCGTGCGCGAGATCGTCAATCTGATGACGCCGCGCGCGCATGAAAAGGGGCTGACACTGCAACTGATGCTGTCGCCCGTCGTCCCCGAATTGGTGCTCGGGGATCTGTCGCGCGTGCGGCAGGTGCTGTTCAATCTGATCGGCAATGCGCTGAAGTTCACGAGCAGCGGCGGCGTTACCGTGGAGGTGGTATCTGCCGGATCGACGGACGATGCTGTGATTGCGTTCTGCGTTTCGGACACCGGGATCGGCGTCACTGCAGGGCAGCAGGCGCACCTGTTCGAGCCTTTCGAGCAGGCCGACGCCTCGATCCGCCGCCGCTTCGGCGGTACTGGCCTCGGGCTTGCGATCTGCAAGCGGCTGGTCGAAGGCATGAAGGGCGAAATCGGGGTGACGAGCACGCCGGGGCACGGCAGCCGCTTTCATTTCTCCCTGCCGCTGCCCGCCGTCGAGCTGCCCGGCGAGCGCGGTCGTGTCGGGGCCGCGGCTGTGCGCGTCGCGCCATTGAACCTGCTCCTGGTCGAGGATCTGTTCGTCAATGCCATCGTCGCGCGCGGAATTCTGGGCAAGGCGGGCCACCGCGTTGCGGTGGCATCGTCCGGCGAGCAGGCGATCGAGCTCATGCAGAGCGCACGTTTCGACGCCGTTTTGATGGACATGCAGATGCCCGACATGGACGGGCTGGAGGCAACGCGGCGCATCCGCGCGCTTGCGGAGCCACTGAGCCAGGTCCCGATCGTGGCGCTGACCGCCAACGTCATGGCGACGGACGTGAAGGCGTGTCTTGCCGCCGGCATGGACGGTCATCTGGCCAAACCGATCGACGCCGCGGTCCTGCACAGGACGCTGGACGAGGCGCTGGCACGACGCGGACGGCAACCGTCAGGCACCGGCGCGGCCTTGAATGGGGGCGGCGATGTCCTCGTCGTAGGTGATCCCGGCAAGGCAATGCATGGCCCGCTCGCGCGCCTTGGTTTCCGCGCGTTTCCGACCGTGTCGTTCGAGTCCGCCAGGACGATGTTGTCGGCGCGGGAATTTTCGGGGCTGGTCGCGGTCGCGCCCCCTCCCGGTTCGCTGCGCGCCTGGCGCGAAGATGCTGCACACGATGGCAGGGGACTGTTCGTCATCGCCGCGCCGGCGGACGAGGATGAGGCGCAGCGTCTGCTTGAGGAGGGAGCCGACCTGGTGCTCGCCACGCCGCTGTCGCCGGACGACGTCGCATGGAGGCTCCAGGCGTTCCTCGCACCACAGCAGATGGAGGGATCGTTCGAGCTCGAAGACGTGTTCGCTCGTGCGCGGATCGACGAGCTGCGCGGTCTGTTCGCCGAGAGCCTGTCCGAGCTCGATCGCAGGATCGGGCGCCGCGATCTCGCGCCGGAGGAGCTTGCGAGCATCGCGCATCGCATCAAGGGAAGCGCGGCAAACCTGCGCATGCCGGAGCTTGCCGCGCGCGCCGACGATGCGCTCGCGGCAGCGAAGGCCGTGGCCACGAGCCTCGGGGCTCGCGATCGGGCCGTCGCCGCCCTGCGTCGGCAGATCGACGTCGTCCTGCAGGACCAGCAGGCGGACCCGGTATCTGCCTTCGGACTTCCCAAACCCATCACCACTGAACGCGAAGAGGCTCATGTCGACGACCGTACTCGTGGTTGAGGATGCCCCGGAGAGCCGGGTCATGCTGACGTCATTCCTCAATGAGCAGGGCATGGTGGCGCACGGTGTGGCGACCGCCGCCGAGCTGCGCGCCAAGCTCGCCGCGTTCAAGCCCGATATTGTCCTGCTCGACATCAACCTGCCGGATTCCGACGGCATTGCGCTCGCGCGCGAATTGCGCCTTGGCGAGCAATGCGGATTGATCTTCGTCACCAGCCGGGATTCCGATGAGGATGTTCTCTCCGGACTGGAGGCGGGCGGCGACGACTACGTTTCCAAGCCGGTCAATCTGCGCACGCTGTTGGCCCGCATCCGCAGCGTCCTGCGCCGCACCAGGGAATCGGTGATCACCTTCGACGGCTGGATCCTGGATCCCGTCAGGCGCGAGCTGTTTCGCCCCGACGGCAGGATGGTCGAGCTCACCACGGGCGAGTTCAATATCCTGGCCGCACTTGCCTCCAGGATGACGCAGCCGCTCAGCCGCGATTTCCTGCTCGACGTCATTTCGAATCGAGATCCCCGGGACATCAGCGGGCACACCGTCGACAATCTGATCGTGCGGCTGCGTCGCAAGATGCAGTATGAAGGCGCGATTGCGCCGATTGTGACCGTCCGCGGCGTCGGCTATGCGCTGGTGCCGGCGCAGCCGGCCGCTTGAGGCGGCGTTTCGGCTCAGGGAGTTCAGTATGTCGTTGGCCAAATGGCTCGTCGGTGTCGTCTTCAGCGCAGCGCTCCTCGGCTCCTTTGCTGCCCTTGCAGACACGCGTTGCAAGGAGCCGGAACCGGGCTCGAAGCAGGTTCCGATGCTGTCGCCGCCGGAGGCCGATGTCGTGACAGGAACGGGACGGTTGCAATTCTATTCGGCTCCGAACCCCGCCTGCGCCATGAACGGCGTGTTCGTCATCCCCAAGGACGAGCTGATCGCCTATGCCCAGACCAAAGACGGCTGGTCATCGGTGATGTACACCAACCCCAGAACCGGAAATGCCGTGTCAGGCTGGGTCAGATCGGCGCGGCTGAAGGCAACCGGGACGGTCGGCCCGAAGCAATGAGCGCGCGAGGCTAGCCAAGGGCGCGACAATGGTCCAAAAGCGCGAGGCTCATTCCGCAAGGCCTCCGTCCCATGAAGCTTTCCACCGTCACCCCCGCTGACATCCGTCGTGCGCTGCTACTGCGCGAGGAAATCGCGCTGCTCGATCTCAGGCACGAGGCGGCGTTTGCCACCGGCCATCCCCTGTTCGCCGCCAACATGGCGGCGGATCGGATCGCGGTTGAGGCTGAGGCGCGGCTGCCGCGCAAGGACGTGCCGATTGTCATCTATGATGACGGCGAAGGTCTGGTTGGGACAAGCGCCGAACGGCTGCGGGCGCTCGGCTGCACAAATGTCCGCGCGCTCGACGGCGGCCTCAATGCATGGCGCGCGGCCGGCTACGAAGTGTTCGAGGACGTCAACTCCTATGCCAAGGCCTTTGGCGAGCTTGTCGAGGCGCGCCGTCACACGCCCTCGCTCAGCGCCGACGAGGTCGCAAGCCTGATTGCCGACAAGGCCAATGTTGCGATCCTCGATGTTCGCCGCTTCGACGAATACGCGACCATGAATATCCCGGGCTCGGTCAGCGTACCCGGCGCCGAGCTCGTGCTGCGCGCCGGCTGCGCGGCACCCGATCCCGACACCACCATCATCGTCAATTGTGCCGGCCGCACGCGTTCGATCATCGGCACTCAGTCGCTGATCAATGCGGGGGTCCCCAACAAAGTGCACGCGCTGCGCAACGGCACGATCGGCTGGACTCTTGCCAAGCACACGCTCGAGCATGGCGCCGGGCGGCGCGGTGCGATCGGGTCGTTTGAGGGCGCTGCGGCCAGTGCCCGCGACGTCGCCTATCGTGCCGGGGTTCGCCACATCGGCCCGGGCGAGGCGGCGGCACTCGCTGCCCAAACCTCGCGAACGCTTTATCGCTTCGATGTGCGCGACGCCGAGGAATATGCGGCGGGTCACCTCGCCGGCTTCCGCCACTACGCGGGCGGCCAGCTCGTCCAGGAGATCGACATGGCGGCGCCGGTGCGCGGCGCGCGCATCCTGCTGACCGACGACAGGAGCGTGCGCGCCGACATGACTGCGTCCTGGCTTGCGCAGATGGGCTGGGAGGTCTACGTGCTCGAAGGCGGTTATGACGGCGCGCTGGAAATGGGGCCGCCGCAAGTGCTGCCCAAGCCAGATCCCGCGCACCGGTACCGGCGTCCCTACGAGGGCACCGACGTCGCAGAAAGTGCGATGCAGGCCTATCTCGACTGGGAATACGGCCTCGTCGAGCAGCTCCGCCGCGACGCGACGCACGGATTTTACGTGATCTGAACGTGCGCAGGCAGGCCCGGCGGAAGATCGAGATGGCCCGCCATCTTGTGTCCACGTGAAAATCATATTGTCTTCCGCCCCGCCGGCGACTAAGCCGCGCGCAAAGGCGATACTCACGGAGATCCCATGTCAGCCACAGGCCAGACCCCTCAGAGAACCGCGAAAGCGCTGCTGCTCGAGGGCGTCAATGACAGCGCAGTGGACCTGTTCAAGAGCGCCCGCTTCACCAATGTAGAGCGGTTGACCAAGGCGCTCGACGGCGAGGCGCTGCGGCTGGCGGTGAAGGGTGTATCGCTGCTCGGCATCCGCTCCCGCACCCAGCTCACCGAGGACGTGCTCGCCTCCGCCGACCAGCTTCTTGCGGTCGGCTGCTTCAGCGTCGGCACCAATCAGGTCGATCTGCTCGCGGCCCGCAAGCGCGGCATTCCCGTCTTCAATGCGCCGTTCTCCAATACGCGCAGCGTTGCCGAGCTCGTCATCGGCGAGATCGTGATGCTGCTGCGGCAGATCTTTCCGCGCTCGGTCGCGGCGCATGACGGCGGCTGGGACAAGTCGGCGACCGGCAGCCGCGAGGTGCGCGGCCGCACGCTCGGCATCATCGGCTATGGCAATATCGGCTCGCAGCTCTCCACCCTCGCGGAAGCCATGGGCATGCGGGTGATCTTCTTCGACCGCACCGACAAGCTGCGTCACGGCAATACCGAGCCGGTCGAGAAGCTCGAGGACCTCCTGGCCCAGAGCGACGTGGTCAGCCTGCATGTGCCGGAAACGCCGGAGACCGCGGGCATGATCGGCGAGCGCGAGCTGCGGCTGATGAAGCCGGGTTCGTTCCTGATCAACAACAGCCGCGGCACCGTCGTCGATCTCGATGCACTGGCGCGTGCCTTGCGCGACGAGCACATCGCCGGCGCCGCCGTCGACGTCTTCCCGGTCGAGCCGTCCTCGAACGCCGATCGCTTCAAGAGCCCGCTGCAGGGTCTGAGCAACGTGATCCTCACCCCGCATATCGGCGGTTCCACGGAAGAGGCGCAGGAGCGGATCGGCGGCGAGGTGGCGCGGAAGCTCGTCGACTATTACGTCACCGGCTCGACCATGGGCGCCGTCAATTTCCCGGAGGTGCAGCTCCACCTCCGTCCCACAGGCGCCCGCTTCAGCCATGTCCACCGCAACGTGCCGGGCATGCTGCGCCGGTTGAACGAGGTGTTCTTGCAGCGTGACGTCAACATCGCCGCCCAATACCTGGAGACGCATGGCGAGCTCGGCTACGTCGTGCTCGACGCCGATCTTGGCGGCCAGGATTCGAACGAGCTGCTCCAGCAGATCCGCGCGCTCGACGGTACGATCGGCGCGCGCCTGGTGTTCGAGCACTGACGCGCGAATGGGCTGACGGCTTTTTGCATCACGACGCTGTGACGTGTCCGGGCGGGCTGCGCTGTTGCGTGGCCCGCCTTCCGCTTTTTAGACTACCTGTGGTTACCGGGGTGCTGAAGGCAAGTCTCGTCTAACAAGTCTCGTCTAATAAGTCTCATCGAAGTTGAGCTTAAGTTTCGTGAGTGCGGACACGATGGCCCGAGACCGCATACCGATCGACCTTGCACTTCAAGGCGGAGGCTCGCACGGCGCGTTCACGTGGGGCGTGCTCGATCGTCTGCTCGAAGAGGCATGGCTTGATATCGTCGCCATCTCCGGAACTTCCGCCGGGGCGATGAACGCCGCGGTGCTGGCCGACGGATGGACGGCGGGCGGCGCCAAAGGCGCGCGTGAGGCGCTGGACCAGTACTGGCGCCGCGTTTCGCGCGCCGCGGCGTTCAGCCCGCTGCAGCGCTCGCCGCTCGATCGCCTGATGGGTCGCTGGACGCTCGACACCTCGCCGGCCTACGTCTTCACCGACCTGATGTCGCGGCTGTTCTCGCCCTACGATCTCCCGGTCGATTACAATCCGTTGCGCAAGGTGCTCGCCGAGAGCATCGATTTCGAGCGCCTCGCCGGCTCCGAGATCAAGCTGTTCATCACCGCGACGCGGGTGCGCACCGGCCGCGGCCGGATCTTTCGCAACGCAGAGATCACGGCCGACGTTCTCCTTGCCTCGGCGTGCCTCCCGACCATGTTCCGCGCCATCGAGATCGACGGCGAGCCCTATTGGGACGGCGGCTTCGCCGGCAATCCGACGATCACGCCGCTGGTCCGCGAAAGCGACGCCTATGATACCATCCTGGTGCAGATCAATCCGACGGAGCGGCCGGAAGACCCGCGCAGCGCGGCGGAGATCCTCAACCGGCTCAACGAGATTTCGTTCAACTCGCCGCTGATGAAGGAGCTGCGCATGATCGCGCTGCTCCGTCAGGCGGCCGATCCAGGAAGCGGCGAGGGCGCGCGCTGGGCGCGGATGAGGACGCACCGGATCAAGAGCGATATTTTGACGACGTTCGGCGCCTCCTCCAAGCTGAACGCGGAATGGCAGTTTGTTTCGATGCTCCGTGCCGAGGGCCGGCTGGCCGCGAGCGAATTCCTCGAACGTCACGGCGATGACCTCGGCCGGCGCTCGACGGCCGATCTCGACGTTCTCCTGGCGGAGTGCTGAGACGTGGGGCTTCTTGGCATTCTCGTCGGGCTCGGCCTGCTCGTGGTACTGGCCTTCCGCGGCTGGAGCGTCCTGCTGCTCGCCCCGTTCGCGGCGCTCGTTGCCGCAGCGTTCGGCGGCGAGCCGCTGCTCGCCAACCTGACGCAAATATTCATGGCGAGCGCCGCGGGCTTTTTGGCGCAATTCTTTCCGATCTTCCTGCTCGGTGCCGTCTTCGGCAAGCTGATGGACGACAGCGGCGCGGTGACGGCGGTCGCCGCCTTCATGGCGAAGCGACTCGGCGAAAGGCGCGTGATTCTCGCAGTCGTCCTGGCGGGGGCGCTGGTGACCTATGGCGGCGTCAGCCTGTTCGTCGCCTTCTTCGTCATCGTTCCGATGGCACAGTCGTTGTTCCGCGCGGCCGCCATCCCGCGCCGTTTGATTCCGGCGACGATCGTGCTGGGCACCTCGAGTTTCACGATGTCGGCTTTGCCGGGCACGCCGTCGATCCAGAACGCGATCCCGATGCCGTTTTTCGGCACGACGCCGTTTGCCGCGCCGGGTCTTGGCATCATCGCTTCCCTCATCATGCTCGGCACGGGATTGTGGTGGCTGCAACGGGCGGAGGCGAAGGCACGTCAGGCGGGTGAAGGCTATGGCGAGGAGGCGCAGGGTACAGCCGAAGCTGCGGCGGATGACGAGCTGTTGCGCGAACGCGCGACGACGGCGCGCGAGTTCGACCCGGCGGAAATCCGGCACGGGCGCCGCAGCGAAGCGCCTTCGCCGGTGGTGAACGCCATCGCGCCGCTGGTTGTCGTCGTAGCCGTCAATCTCGTGATGTCGCTCCTCGTGTTGCCGCGGCTCGATGTCTCATATCTGAGCGAGCAGCGTTTCGGCGGCACGTCGCTTGCCGCGGTTGCAGGCGTTTGGTCTGTTGTCGTCGCGCTCGCCACTGCAATTGCCACAACCATTGTGCTCAACTGGAGCCGGCTGCCGTCGCTGCGGCAGACGATGGATGCCGGCGCCAATGCCTCCGTGCTCCCGGCGATGAGTGTTGCAAGCCTGGTCGGATTCGGTGCCGTCATCGCCGCACTGCCGGCCTTCGAGATGGTGCGTGACTGGGTGCTCGCGATCGAGGGGGGACCGCTGGTGTCGCTCGCGGTCGCGACCAACATTTTGGCCGCGCTGACCGGCTCGGCATCCGGCGGCCTCACGATCGCGCTCGATGCGCTCGGTCAGACCTATGTGGAGATCGCCGCGCGAACCGGCGTCGACCTCGCGCTGATGCACCGCGTTGCGGTGATCGGTTCGGGCACGCTTGATATCCTGCCGCACAACGGCGCGGTGGTCAGCCTGCTTGCGATCTGCGGACTGACCCACCGCGACAGCTACCGGGATATCGTGATGGTCGGCATCGTCGCGTCCCTGCTGGCGCTGGTCATCGTCATCGCGCTCGGCAGTGTCGTGGGTTCGTTCTGACGGCGGGCAATCCGGCGCTGGCAATTGACGGACGGCCGAACGTTGCGTTGAATGCGCCCGCTTGTCGTTGATAACAAGAAAACGCGGGTGGAAACGATGACGCGTTCTCGGATCAGCGTAACCGTGTGTTTCGCAAGCCTGCTGATGGCCATGGCTCATGTCGACGGCGCGTCAGCGCTGACGCTGGCCGAGGATGCAGACACCGTCTGCAAGGGCCTTGCTTCGGACGCCGGCGCCGTCAAGATCGACTCCGCGACGCTCCAGGCGCCGTCGCCGCTCGCCGTCGCTGAACGCGGACCGACGTCGTCGGGACGTGTCACGCCGGCCAATCCTGCTTTCTGCAAGGTGCTCGGTCACATTGAGCCGACAGATCCAAAAGCGCCGCCGATCAGGTTTCAGGTCAATTTGCCGGTCGAATGGAACGAGCGCTCGCTGCAATATGGCGGCGACGGATTCAATGGTGTCCTGATCACGGGCCTTGCGCTGCCGCCGGCCTATCCCTTCGACAAGCCCTCGCCGCTGGCGCGCGGCTTCGTCACCTACGGCACCGATTCCGGCCATGGGACCAAGCCAGGCGAGCCGCCCCAGGCCTTCGCGCTCAACGACGAAGCGTTCGAGAATTTTGCGCACCGCGCCTACAAGAAGGTGCGCGATGCCGCCGTCGCGCTGATGGAGCGCGCCTACGGCAAAAGACCGCAGAAGATGTACTTCATGGGCTCGTCCGAGGGCGGCCGCGAAGGGCTGACCATGGCGCAGCGCTATCCCGAGGATTTCGACGGCATTTTTTCGCGCGTGCCCGTCATCAACTGGGTCGGCTTGCAGCATGCCGGCACCCGGTCGGGGCTGGTGACCATGGGCGACGCCTGGATTAGGCCGGCCCAGGTGAAGCTCGTGGGTGACGCTGTGCGCGCCGCCTGCGACAAGGCCGACGGCTCCGACGATGCGCTGGTGCAGGATCCCGTCGATTGCAAATCGACCTTCAAGCCACAGAAGCTGCGCTGCGCGAGCGAGCGGAATGGCGATCAATGCCTCACCGACCCGCAGATCAAGGCGATCGACACGCTGCATGGTGCTTACAAATTCCCGTTCCCGCTTGCCAACGGCCTCGATGATTACCCGGGCTGGGGCGTGTCGGGCGAGGACACGCCGTCCGTCGGCCCGACCGGCGGATGGACAGCGTGGTGGCTCGGCACGGCACCGCCTGCGCAGCCGCCGGCACCGAACAACGGGATCGCCTGGATCTACGGCGCCGGCACCATTCAGTATGTCTTCGCCCGCGATCCCAAGCTCGACGTCACCACCTACAAGCCCGAAGACCACAAGGCGCGGCTGCTCGAAATCTCCCAACTGATGGATTCGACCAATCCCGATCTCAGCCGTTTTCGCGCTCATGGCGGCCGCCTGATCGTGCTCGAGCATATGGCCGACTATGCGCAGAGCCCCTATGCCGGCATCCGCTATTTCGAGAACGTCGAGCGCCTGATGGGCTCGGCGACGACGGACTTGTTCGCAAGGCTCTACACGGCGCCCGGCGTCGACCATGTCGGCTCCGGTGCGCCGGCCAATGTCGATATGCTGAGCGTGCTGCTCGACTGGGTCGAGAAGGACAAGGCGCCCGGCGATCTCGAGGTCACCGAGCAGAAGGTCGAGGCGCCGGCGTTTTCTGTTGTGCGCGCGCTGCCGCTGTGCCGCTGGCCAGCCTGGCCGCATTACAAGGCGGGGCCGGTGACGGACTCGGCAAGCTTCTTCTGCGCGCAGTGACGGAGCACGCCGGACGCGGATAGCTGGTGCGAGGCTGCCGGGACCGCCAGCCTCGCGTGAACCGATCGTCAGGCCGCCTTGACCTCGATCTTCTTGGCAGGCTTCTGCGCCTCCGCGGTCTTGGGCAGCGTCACCTTGAGCACGCCGCTCCTGAACGAAGCTTCGATCTTGTCGGCCTCGACATCCTCCGGCAGAGCGAACGTGCGCTCGAAGGAACCATAGCGGCGCTCGGAGACGTAATAGTCCTTCTGCTTCTCCTCTTTCTCGACCTTCTTCTCGCCCTTGATGGTGAGACCGCCATTGGCGAGGTTCACCTCGATGTCCTTCTCGTCCATGCCGGGCAGCTCGGCCGTGATCTCATAAGCCTTGTCGGTCTCGGCGACATCGACGGCCGGTGCGCTCACGAGCTTCTGCGCGAGACTGCGCTCGAGCCCGGTGAGCGAGCGGAACGGCCGGCGCCAGAAATCGTCGCGACCAAAATCCTCGAATAGGCGGTCGACCTCGCCGCGGAGCGTCTCGAACGGGTTCCACGTTCCGCCGGAGAACACCGGTTCGTTGGTCTTCTTGGTCACCGGAAGCTTGGTTTCGTCGGCCATGATTTCTCTCCTTCATCTCTTCCCTTGAGAGACTAGAGTTCATTCGATGATCAAACGTCCACCTGTTCTCGCGACCAGTCGTTGATTTCTCTCAAATTCGCTGGACACCGCGCCGGACGTCGCGGGCAAGTTCCCGTGCTTACACATTGGTAAGCACAGCACACGCATCTTGCCGCCGCAGGCTCGCGTTGATTTGAATCAACCCGCTGGCGGGTGAACGGTTGAATGTCGAAGCGAAAGCTGGAGCGTCGACATGAGCGGCCTGGTGATCCCCCACGGTGCCTTCGTCTTCATCGGCGACGGCTGCAAGGCGCTGTTCCTGCGCAACGAAGGCAATCCCGCGCAGCCGAACCTGAAAACCGAGGACGTGTTCGCGGATGAGAATCCGCCGACGCGCGAGCAGGGGACCGATCGTCCCGGCCGTCTCAACAAGCCGACAGGGCAAAGGGCGGCCGTCGAGCCGACCGACTGGCACGATATCGAGGAGCATCGTTTCGCGCGGCGGGTCGCAGCCGCGATGGAGCAGCTCGTCCGCGAGCGCGACGTGAAGGCGCTCGTCGTCATTGCACCGCCGCGCGCACTGGCGGACCTGCGCGACGCGTTTCACGCGGACGTCAAGGCACGCATCGTCGGCGAACTGCCCAAGGACCTGACGCGGCTTCCGGTCGGCGACATCGCCCGTCATCTCGCGGCGGAGTACTAGACCACTCTAAAGCGCGATGAGATTGGGATGAATCGTCATCGCGCTTTAGGCTCTTGTTTGAGCATGATCTTTCGGAAAACCGCTTTACACTTTTCCGGATCATGCTCCAGCGGCGAGAACGGTCATCATCCCGCCGCCATCGCCTGCGCGCCGCCGAGTAGCTGCGCATTGAGGCGACCGCCGGAGAACAGCATGTCGTCCAGCGCCTCATCGATGTCGGCGGAGATGACGGAATTGCCGCCGTCGCGGGCCAGGCTCGCCTGTGCCAGCCGCCGCATCAATTCCTTGATGAAGGCGCAGCTCGTGCCCGCACTGCGCTGCGCCGCTTCGGTGACGATGGCGTCATCGAGCGGCAGCCCCTTGCCGTAGAGCCGTACCAGCTTGCGGCGGCCGATCTCGTCGGGGAGAGGCACTTCGATGGCCTGGTCGATGCGGCCGGGCCGGCCGGCTAGCGCACCTTCGAGGTCCTCCGGCCGGTTGGTGGTCAGGACGAACAGGATGTCTGCGTCCTCCTTCAGCCCGTCCATCTCGTTGAGCAATCTGTTCAGAAGGGATTCCTCGCACGGCCCCATGTCATCGCGATCGCGGGCGATGAGATCGACATCCTCGATCACCACCATCGAGGGCTGAAGGAGCCGCGCCAGGCTCATATAAGCGCCGAGAAGGCCCATTTGCTCGGCGGTGATGATCAGGGTCGTATGCCCGGGCAGGTGCGTCCCGAGATAGCGGATGGTGTGGGTCTTGCCGGTGCCCGGGGGGCCGTACAGCAAAACGCCTTTGCGCGTCGACTGGCCGAGCCGGCGCAACTGATCGCGCGTGCCGACGAATCTCAGGACATTGCGATCAAGCAGCCGCAAGGTCTGCTCCGGCAGGATCACCTCGTCGCGTGCGACCGGCGGCAGGCGATGTACGGTGATGCCGCGCGAGCGGCCGCGATAATCGCTGTCGGCGTCGAGCGAGAGGATCTTGCCACGATAGGTGCGCGCGGCCTGCACGGCCTGCTCCAGCTCGCCGAAGCATCGTTGGACGAGGGCTGCGCCCGCGGCGCCCGATGGTACGGCGATTTCGATCCGGATGCCAGGCTCGCGGCTGAACTCGCGATGCGCACAGAGCAGCACGGCGTAGCGGAGATCGCCCTGCGCGCACAGCCACAGCCCGTTGCCGAGGCACTTGACCGGGTTCTTCTCGCCAATGTCGACATCGAAATACTGGAGCGGCGCAATCGCCTGCGCATGGCGCCCGTCACGCAGAAGCCTTGCAATCGACAGCGTCCCGTAGCGTTGCTCGTCGTTGATGCCGAACAGCCGGATTGCGGAGGCGAACAGCCGGTCGATGGCCGCCTGAACGTCTGCGCGCATGTGACCGGGAAACTGGCGGACCGTGGTCACGAGCTTGCTGCGCGGAACGCCGGCAAAATGCCGGTCCAGAACCTCGCAGGCATATCCGAACTCCTCTTCTTCCGGCCTATTGCCGGTGTTGCCTGCCGCACGCATGCACTCGCTGCACAGCCAGATCGTACGGCTCCCGAGGCGCACGTCGGTCTGCGCCTCGGGCTTGCCGCAAAGCTCGCAAGTCGTCTTGACCGGTTCGAGCGTGATCCGCAGACCATGACCTGCAAATTGAATGTGCTGGAGCGCGGATTTCAGCAGAGCATCGGCGACGGACCGCGGGTAAGGGCCGCAACCGGCTTTGTCCTCTTGCTCGATCCGGGTCATCAGCGCGAGCGCCTCACGCTCCGACTTGCCGAAAACCCGGCGCAGCAACTCGATCACAAATTCTTCCGGCGTATCTTCGTCATCGTGAATCACGAGCTGGGCCGGCCCGCTATCGCTGTGCATATCACTCATCATGAAATTAACTCGTGCTACAACCTGTGCTTGAATGGAACAAAGAAAGAACACAAAAAGTAGCGGCCGTCAAGCGTGACGGCCGCTCAAAAAAACCGGATGATTGAAGCCTAGTGCGCCGGCCCGCCCGCCGCCTTGACCTGCCGCGTCAGCAGCACGGCGATCGCGGCCAGTACCAGCACCACCCCGATCACGGCAAAAGTGTCGGAAAAGCCCATCACCAGCGCCTGGCGCTTGACCAGCTTGCCAAGGGCGATGACGGCCTGCTCATGCGCGGCGTTCGGGTCGGGCACGCCGTGGGCCATGAAATAGTTCGTGAGCTGCGCGATGCGTCCGCGGACCTCTTCGCGGCCGAGCGTCACCGACTGGCCGATGACGTTGGAGTGAAACTGCTCGCGCTTGGTGATGATGGTCGCGAGTACCGCGGTGCCGATCGCGCCGCCGACGTTGCGCATCATATTGGAGATGCCGGAGGCGGCGCATGTGTATAAGAGACAGGTCCAGGCCAGCACGTTGCCGATCTGCTCGGCATTGTAGCCCTGCACCTGACCGAGATAAGCGGGCAGGAGGTAGACCGAGCCGAACAGGGCGAAGCCGAGGAAGACCGCGGCGATCGTGCCGACGCCGAAATTCCACTGCGTCAGTAGCCGCAGGCGCAACAGCGGCTTCTCGACGACCAGCTCGATATAGATGAACAGCGAGAGGCTGATCGCAGCGGTAACGGCAAGCCGCACGATGAAGGGCGAGCCGAACCAGTCGTCCTTGTTGCCCTCCTCGAGCACCGCCTGGAGGGATGCCAGGCCAATCGCCATGGTCACGATGCCGAACCAGTCGCCGTCGCGCAGCAAGCCGAGCTGAAGCGGCTGGCGCTCCAGCGCGAAGAACAGCGTGGTGACCATGATCGCGGTCGGCACGACGTTGACGAAGAAGATGGTCTGCCAGCCGTAATTCTCGGTGAGATAGCCACCGATCGTCGGGCCGATCGCTGGCGCAAAGGTCACCGCCAGCGAGAACATCGCAAGGCCAATCGGCTGCTGGCCCTTGGGCAGCTTGGTGAACACGAGCGTGAAGGCCATCGGGATCAGCACGCCGCCGAAGAAGCCCTGCAAGCCGCGCATCGCGATCATCGAGGGCAGGTCGTGGGTGAAGGCGCAGGCGACGGAGAATGCCGCAAACAGCGTCGCGAAGCTCAGGATGATATTACGGAACGAGAAGACCCGCGACAAATAGTCGGTGAGCGGGATCACGATGATCTCGCCGATCAGGTATGACGTCGAGATCCAGGAGCCATTGTCGACTCCGGTGCCGATGCCGCCCTCGATATTGAGCAGCGAGGCGTTGGTGATCTGGATGTTCAGGATCGCCATGAAGGCGCCGATCATCGCAGCGAACACGGCGATCCAGATCGTGGCGCTGGCGCGGTTCGGATCGGCGCTGGCGCGATCAGGCGTCGCGGCCGGAATCAAGCGTGCGGGCGCTAGGATTGTGAGGCTGTTGGACATGGCGCGACCCTCCGGAGGTCTGGTTTGCCTTGGTCTGGTTTGCCTTGGGTGAAGTCACTGCCAGCGCGGCGGGCGCGCTGGAACGCGTCGCAATCGTCGGGATCACGGACATGCCCGGACGCAGCGCGATCGACGGCGCGTTCTCGGCATCGAGCGCGATCCTGACGGGGATCCGCTGAACCACCTTGGTGAAGTTGCCGGTGGCGTTGTCCGGCGGCAGCAGTGCGAACTCCTGGCCGCTCGCGGGCGCGATGGAATCGACATGGCCGTGCACGACATGGCCCGGGAACATGTCGACCTCGATGTCGACGGTCTGGCCGGCATGCACGTTGGTGAGCTGGGTCTCCTTGAAATTGGCGACCACATAGGCGCCGTCGGCCGGCACGATCGACATCAACTGCGTGCCGGCCTGGACGAACTGGCCGACGCGAAGCGTGCGGTTGCCGACCACGCCGTCGATCGGAGAGACGATTTTCGTGTAGCCAAGATTGAGCTCGGCCTGGTGCTGCACGGCTTCCGCGCGGGCGAGGGCGGCCATGGCCTGCACGATCTCGGCTTTCAACAGGTCGACCTGCTTGAGGGCGGAGGCGAGATTGGCGGTGTCGCGCTGAATCGCGGCGTTCGCACCGGCATCGCGCGCCTGCGCCTGCTGCGCATTCTGCACGCTGCCGAAGCCCGACGCAGCGAGGTCCGTGTAGCGCTTGTTCTCCTGGCTCGCGAAGGTCTTGGCTGCAGTGTCGACGTCGATCGTCGCCCTGGCCGCCGCGATCACCGCCTGCTGAACCTCGAGCTGCGCCTCCTTGCTCGTGATGGTGGCGCTCGCGGCCGCAACGTCGGCCCGGGCCTGGTCGAGTGCGACCTTGAAGTCGCGGTCGTCGATCCGGGCCAGCACCTGGCCAGCCTTCACTTGCTCGTTATCGGCAACCTGCACCTGGACCAGGTAGCCGCTGACCTTCGGTGCGATGGTGGTGTTGTCGGCCTTCACATAGGCGTTATCGGTGGAGACGAGGAAGCGGCCGACCGTCCAGTAGTCCCAGCCATACCAACTCGCACCGGCTAGCGCCGCGGCCGCGACACCCGCCAACAACAGCTTGCGAAAGTTGAGCTTTCTGGGCGGGGCGGACGGCGTTTCCACGGGCAGCAGGCTCTCCGGAACGCTGGCCGGAATCCCTGTGGTTTCGATCTTGGATGGGCTGGTGTGGACGGTCATGGCCGGCTCCCTGAATTAGGAAACTTGACGGTTTCCAAAATAGGACTAGCTTGAAAACTGTCAATAGAATGACAGGCATCATGTAAAAGCATGGCTCAGGAAAAATCTTCCAGTGAATACCGCCCCCGTGGACGGCCGCCACTGCGCGACGACGGCGAGACGCGTCAGATCATCTTCGACGCCGCGCGGCACGCTTTTGCCGAGAACGGCTACGCGGCGACCAGCACCGAGGAGCTGGCGCGCCGCGCCGGCATTTCGACCAAGACGCTCTATCGGTTGTTTCCGGCCAAGGCGGCGCTGTTCGAGGCCATGGTCGCCGACCGGCTCGACCGGCAGCTCTCCGACGTCCAGCTCAAGGGCATCGATCACACCGATATTGCGGAGGCCCTATCCACCGCGTTGCTCGCCTGCGCCAACCTCGCGCTTGATCCCGAGGTCGTCGCCCTGCAGCGCATCGTGCTCCAGGAATCGGCGGCGTTTCCGGATCTTGCCGTAGCGTTCTATCGCAATGGCATTGCGCGCACGGCGGCCGCGCTGGCGCGCTGGCTGCGCGTCCAGGTGAAGGCGGAGCGCCTCGCGCTCGATAATGTCGAGGAGGCCGCGGGCATGCTGATCGGGATGGCCGTCTCGGCCCCGCAGCGCGCCACGATCTATGGCGGCGTGCCGCTGCCATCGCGCAACGAGATCGAGCGCCGCGTCCGCGCCGCCGCGGCTCTTTTCCTGGACGGATGTCGCGCCGCAACGGCGTGACGCCCACGCCGCTTTACAGGCTCGTTTTGCCGGACTATATATTTCGCATGCGAAATAAATCGAGCCGCGCATGACCTCGGCAAGGCACCCCCGGCTGATCTACCTCCTGAACGTCGCGCAGCGCCGGCTGCAGCGCTTCATGGCGGCGCAGCCGGAGAGCGAGGTGACGCCATCCCAGGCAGGACTCCTCTTCATCCTCGGCCGGCAGGACGGCGCCTTGATGGGTGAGGCGGGGGCCGCGCTCGATCTTGGGCCGGCGGGCATCTCCGGCCTCGTCGACCGGATGGCCGCGGCAAGGCTGGTCGAGCGGCGGGCCGATCGCGAGGATGGCCGCGCCTGGCGCGTCTGGCTCACCCCCAAAGGCCGTGCGGTCGAGGTGCGGGCGAAGGCCGCGGCGGCGGAAATCAACGCCGCGCTGACAGACGGATTTTC
>NZ_JBBIAM010000055.1:0-59646 GCF_054185185.1 Bradyrhizobium sp. UFLA05-153 | reverse complement strand
GGTCGCTTCCGCCCAGCACGAACTCGGCATGAAGTTCGACACGCTGACGCTGATGGCCGACCACCTGCAGATCTACAAATACTGCATCCACCAGGTCGCGCACATCTACGGCAAGACCGCCACTTTCATGCCGAAGCCGGTGTACGGGGACAACGGCTCGGGCATGCACGTTCACCAGTCGATCTGGAAGGACGGCAAGCCGGTGTTCGCGGGCAACAAGTATTCCGACCTGTCGGAGACCTGCCTGTCCTACATCGCCGGCATCATCAAGCACGCCAAGGCGATCAACGCCTTCACCAACCCAACGACCAACTCCTACAAGCGCCTGGTCCCGGGATATGAAGCGCCGGTGCTGCTCGCCTACTCCGCGCGCAACCGCTCGGCCTCCTGCCGTATCCCGTACACGGCTTCGCCCAAGGCCAAGCGCGTCGAGGTGCGCTTCCCCGATCCGCTCGCCAACCCCTATCTCGGCTTCGCCGCGATGCTGATGGCGGGTCTCGACGGCGTGAAGAACAAGCTCGATCCGGGCCCAGCGATGGACAAGGATCTCTATGATCTTCCGAAGGAAGAGCTGAAGCAGATTCCGACGGTGTGCGGCTCGCTTCGCGAGGCGCTGGAAAACCTCGACAAGGACCGCGCCTTCCTGAAGGCCGGCGGCGTGTTCGACGACGACTTCATCGACAGCTACATCGAGCTGAAGATGACCGAAGTCGAGCGCTTCGAAATGACCCCCCACCCGGTCGAGTTCGAGATGTACTACTCGGGCTAAGCGGCCCCGAACGACGACGGACGAAAGGCGCTCCGCAAGGGGCGCCTTTTTTGTTCATATCGTCGGCAGGATAGGCAGAGCGAAAGCTCCACCTGCGTGCTCAATCGGCGCAAAGCAACGGTCTCAACCATTCGCGCGCCAGGCGAATGTCATCCTCGATGATCGAATGGCCGGTTGGTAGCAGGTGGTGCGTCACCTCTGCACCCATGCGCCCCAGACTCCTTGCCAAGCGGGCGCCATCTCCGGGCGAGCGGCGTTCGTCGTAGTGGCCGTCGACGATGATTGCGGGCGTACCAGGGACGCGCATAGCTGGATCAACAGCGAACGGAGACAACGGCCTGAGAAGAACAGCACCGGAGAGACAGCGGGGATAAAGCATGACCAGAGCAGCCGCCATAATTGCACCGTTCGAAAAACCGACGGCAATCGGCGGCTTTGGAAACCGATAGTCCATTCCGAACTGGTCCACTTCATCTGCAAGCCGCTCCGCTCGGGCGATGAGATCGCGTTCATCGATCGAGCGATCCTCGAACCGGCGAAAGAAGGCAAAGCCACCTTCCCAAGGCAGGGCACCACGAACCGCGATCGCCATCGATGCCGGCGCAAGCTGGCCCGCTAGTGGCACCATGTCCTGCTCGGTCCGGCCAGAGCCATGAAGCATCAGCAGCGGGGTGTCGTGGACCCCGGCCCCCTTGATGAAGTGGTAATCATGCGAGGCCATTCACGGCTCCCCGATAGCACCAAGGTGCTCTCGCTTGCGCCGCTACGCCGTCGCGCGCTGCCGCGCCACGAGGGCCTCGCCGAACGCCTGAAAGATTTTCCGGTTGATCGGATTGCGCTGCGGGTCGTATTCGGCGTGCCATTGCACGCCGAGCGCAAAGGTCGGGGCCTCCGCGATGCGGATCGCCTCGATGGTGCCGTCCTCGGCGACGCCTTCGATCAACACACGCTTGCCCGGCTCCAGAATGCCCTGGCCGTGCAGCGAATTGACCTTGATCTTTTCGCAGCCGAGGATTTTGGCGAAGGCGCCGCCGGGGGTGAGCTCGACCTCGTGGCGGTCGGCGAACACGACGGTGGGATCGGGATGGATCTCGCCGTTCTCAAGCCTGGGCATGCGGTGGTTCATGCGGCCGGGCAATTCGCGGATCTCAGGATGCAGCGAGCCGCCGAAGGCGACGTTCATCTCCTGGAGGCCGCGGCAGATGCCGAACAGCGGGATGCCACGGGCGACGCAGGCGACCGAGAGCGCCAGCGCGACCTCGTCGCGATGGATGTCGTAAGGCTCATGCTTCTGGCAGGGATCGACGTTGAAGCGCGTAGGATGGACATTGGCGCGGGCACCGGTGAGCACGATGCCATCGACGCAATCGAGCAGCGCACCGATATCGGTGATGTCGGCCGAACCTGCAAACATCAGCGGCAAGCCGCCGGAGACCTCGGCCACGGCGCGCAAGTTTCGCTCGCCGACCATCTGGACCTGAAATCGATTTTCGACGCGATGGGAATTCCCGATCACGCCGACGACCGGCTTTTTCATCTCCCGTTCCGACCTCCCCGCCGAAGAAGATTCTCCAAACATGCCCTTCGGATGGAACAATTTCAACCGAAGGGATCGCGGGACCGCAATGCTATTTCGCCTGAATGCCCCGCGGGAAGGCGCAATTGAGGCCCCAACCGCCCCATCCGTGCCCGCGGGCTGAACCTCGGGGGCTCGAGGGGACCGTTCGCAGGGCCCAGTTAAGGCCACGGACGCGTCAAACCGGCACGCGGGTCCGGCTTGATCCGCGGCGGGAATTTCGCGAAAGAGTGCCGTGCACATCGGCCCGCGCAAAGGACATCATGTGACGATCCCCGCAGATGAACGATCCCGGACCCGCAACGATCTGGCCTGGGCGATCGCGGTCGGCGGCATCGCTATCGTGCTGTTTGCAGCGCTGCTGGTCTTCACCTGGTATTTCGCCGCAACGCTGCTGCTGATCTTCACGGGCATGCTGCTCGGCGTCGGGCTCAACGCGCTGACCAACGCGCTCGGGCGCCATGTCGGCCTGCCACATCCCCTACGGCTTGCAATCGTCTGCGTGGTGCTTGCGGTGATGCTCGCGGGTGTGGCCTATCTCGGCGGCGCGACCATCGCCGAGCAGGCCTCCGCGCTCAGCAACACCATCAAGTCGCAGCTCGTCACCGTCAAAGCCTTCCTCGAGAGCCACGGCATCGACACCAGCTTCTTCGACATCGGCAACGCCTCCTCCGCGAACGCAACGCCGTCCGGCTCGGAAACGGCGCCAAGCGCCTCGCCCCCGCGCACCGGACTTCCCGGCGCCGGTGCGCTGGCCTCCAGCGGCGGGGCGATCGTGAGCCAGACCCTCAAGCTGCTGCTCGGCACGATCAGCGCCGTCGGCAACATCTTCATCGTGCTGTTCCTGGGGCTCGCCTTCGCGGCGCAGCCCAGCGTCTATCACGATGGGCTCCTGTTCATCGCCCCGGCCAGGCATCGCTCACGTGCCACTGTCATCATCGACCGCATCAGCGAGACGCTGGAGCGCTGGCTGATCGCGCAAATCATCGTCATGCTCGCGGTCGGCGTGGTGACCTGGATCGGGCTTGCCGTCATCGGCATCCCCGGCTCGTTCATCCTGGGAATCCAGGCGGGTCTCCTCGCCTTCATCCCGACGGTCGGCGCCATCATCGCCGGCGTGATCGTGGTGCTGGCAAGCATCGCGTCAGGCTGGGTCGCTGCGCTCTCCGCCCTGATCCTGTTTCTCGGCGTCCACGCGATGGAGAGCTACGTGCTGACGCCGATCCTCCAGCGGCAGGCGCTCGACATTCCGCCCGCCACACTGTTCGCCTTCCAGATCCTGCTCGGCGTCGTCTTCGGCATCTGGGGCCTGGCGCTGGCGCTCCCGCTGGTCGCCATCGCCAAGGTTTTGCTCGATCATTTCAAGAGCTATGAGACGCCGGCCGCGGCTGCGTGAGACAGCTCAAGCCGTCGTCACCACCGTGTTGGTGTGCTCGACCTCCGGCGGTGCGGCAAAGTATTGGCCAACCAGGCCGCGCCATTCGGCAAAGTTCTCCGAGCCGCGGAAGTCGACGGTGTGGTTCTCCAGGGTCTCCCACTTCACCATCAGCCGGTAGCGCTGCGGCTTCTCGATCGACTTGTGCAGCTCGAAGCCGTGAAAGCCCTTGGAGCGGCCGAACGCGGCCTTGGCCTTGGCCACCGCCGCCTCGAAATCCTTCTCGGTGCCCGGCTTGACGTCGATTTGCGCGATCTCGGTGATCATTGTTTCCACCCTTCTTGTTGATAGGGCGTATCTAGCGCAGACGGCCGAAAAGAAAAAGGCGCCGAAACGGCGCCCTCGTCGATCAAGAGGCCGGCTCTCTCAGCCGAACAACAAGACCGTGCCCGCGACCGCCGCCGCACAGGCCGTAAAGAGGATGAGTGGCCAGAGACCACGGCTCTGCGCGTACCGGCCCTGGGCACGGCGCTCGGTGATCAGCGCGGTCTCGTACTCGTCCGATGTCGAGAAGATGCAGCCGAAGCCGCCGCGCGCGGATGCCGCGGCCGCTTCGAGCGACACCAGAGCGGCTTGCGAGGTCTGTTGACGGATCGACTCCATGGCCACGATGGTAGGAGTCGATGGTAAACAGCGCCTTACCGCAAGTCGGCTTGCAACCTAAGCCGTCGCAGGCCGTGGCACGGGGAGCCGCGCGGCAGTCTGGCGGCGCCAGTTCTCCAGCGACAGCGGCAGCTCTTCAGCGGCCTCGACGCGATTGCGGCCACCACGCTTGGCCTGGTAGAGCGCGGTGTCGGCGGCAGCCAGCAGCACCTCCAGCTCGGTGCCGGCCGGACCACCGGCAACGCCGATGCTGACGGTGGTGTCGACCGGGCCCTCGTCGACGACGATGCCCGAGGTCTCGAACGCCTCGCGCACGCGCTCGGCGACCAGCACGCCCTCCTCCAGCGAGCACGGCAACAGCGCCGCGAACTCCTCGCCGCCGATCCGGCCCGACAGGTCGGAGATGCGCAGATTGGTGGTCACGACCGTCGAGAACAGCTTGAGCATCT
Source organism: Bradyrhizobium sp. UFLA05-153 (assembly GCF_054185185.1). Classification (NCBI taxonomy): domain Bacteria; kingdom Pseudomonadati; phylum Pseudomonadota; class Alphaproteobacteria; order Hyphomicrobiales; family Nitrobacteraceae; genus Bradyrhizobium; species Bradyrhizobium sp. UFLA05-153. Next base: position 54,814 of record NZ_JBBIAM010000055.1, on the reverse strand, counting down.
CGTCGCCCGCGGGGTGGCCGAAGCGATCGTTGATCGACTTGAAGTGGTCGATGTCGAAGATCATGACGGTCACCGGCCGCCCCGCCTTGGCCTCGCGCTCGATGACGCGCGAGCAGGCTTCGGCAAATCCGCGCCGGTTGAACATGCCGGTCAGCGGGTCCATCGACGCGGCGGTCTTGTGCGCGGTCACCGTGCGCTCGGACACCAGCATGAAGATCACGAACACGGTGCCGACGGCGTAGAGAATGAGCTCGACTGCGAACACCGTGACCCAGATGCTGCTGGAGAAGTGCGGATCGTTCGGCCGCAGGAAGCCGCCGATCAGGACCGGCATCATCAGCACGCAGCCGTGCATGATCGGCACGGCGTAGACCGGCCAGCTCCGTTGCAGGCTCTTGCGCCGCTCGGACCAAAGCTCGCCAGCGGTCAGCGCTGCGTAGACCGAGACGATGCCGGCGCCGATCAACATGCGCAGCGTCGCGGCGGCCGGATCGAGCAGCGACACCGCGGCAGCCCAGCCGAGCGCACCGAACAGAAGTCCGGGCCAGTTCGGCTTGCGGCCGTGGAAGACGCGCGCGGCGTTCCAGACCATGCCGCAGGCGACGAAGCCGACGGCGTTCAGCGCGAGATAGAGCTGCGCGCCGAGCTTGTCGCCGGCGGCCGTCCACAGCGCGACGGAAGCCGCGCCGAGCAGATAGGCCGTGCCCCACCAATTCAGCGCGGGACTTTTCTCTTGCCTGCCGAAGAACACCATCATGGCACCCAGCAGTGCGGCTACCATCGTGGCAACCAGGTATAGCGTGATGCTATCGAGCGACATCATGTCAGCCCCCTTTGAAACCAAGCCATTACGCGATCAGCCCGATCGCGTGCCCTTCCAGCTGCGACGCTAGGTCCCGCCGGGTTCCATTCAGGTTTTCATGCAGACGCAACTTTTCGGAAAAACACCGGCTCAATTTGCATACAAACGAACAACAAAAGGGCGCCGAATTCGGCGCCCTTTTGCATTTCATTGAAGCCGCTTTCGCGACGAATTTTATCGAAGCGATTAGCGCTTGGAGAACTGGAAGGACCGGCGGGCCTTTGCCTTGCCGTACTTCTTGCGCTCGACCACGCGGGAGTCGCGGGTCAGGAAGCCGCCCTTCTTGAGCACGGTCCGCAGCTCCGGCTCGAAATGCGTCAGCGCCTTGGAGATGCCGTGGCGGACAGCGCCGGCCTGGCCGGACAGACCGCCGCCGGCGACGGTGCAGATCACGTCATACTGGCCGGAACGCTGGGCCACGGAGAACGGCTGCTCGATCATCATGCGCAGCACGGGACGGGCGAAATAGACCTCGACCTCGCGCGAGTTGACCGTGACCTTGCCGGCGCCCGGCTTGATCCACACGCGGGCGACAGCGTCCTTGCGCTTGCCGGTGGCATAGGCGCGGTTGAGCTTGTCGACCTTCTTCTCGTGCTTGGGCGCGTCGGGCGCGGCCGTCTTGAGCTGCGAGAGCTGGTCGAGCGACTGGATGGATTCGGCCATGTTATGCGGCCCTCGTGTTCTTGCGGTTCAACTTGGCGATGTCGATCTTTTCCGGGCTCTGCGCCTCGTGCGGATGATCGGCCCCGCCATAGACGCGGAGGTTACCCATCTGGACGCGACCAAGCGGACCACGCGGGATCATGCGCTCGACGGCCTTCTCGAGCACGCGCTCGGGATGACGGCCTTCGAGGATCTGGCGCGCGGTGCGCTCCTTGACGTGGCCGACATAGCCGGTGTGCTTGTAATAGGTCTTCTGCTCGCGCTTGCGACCGGTCAGCACCGCGTGCTGGGCGTTGATGATGATGACGTTGTCGCCGCAATCAACGTGCGGGGTGTAGGTCGGGAGGTGCTTGCCGCGCAGCCGCATGGCAACGATGGTGGCGAGGCGGCCGACGACCAGACCCTTGGCGTCGATCAGCACCCACTTCTTCGTCACCTCGGCGGGCTTTGCCGAAAAGGTTTTCATATCTGAATTTCCGTGGACGGGGAGATGACGGCGCGAACGACGCGCCGGACTGCGCGGGTTTCTAGAGAAGTGACGCGCACCGGTCAATGCCCAATAAGAGAAATTAGTTCAGAAAAATCAATACCTTAAAAATATGGTGTTATATTACCTCAGAAAACTTCAAACATTTGGAATGGAATAGGTCGAGGTGACATGGGCAATCGGGTCCGGCGAGGTGCCCGAGAGCAGGTTGACCTCCCCGACCGCCAGGCGCTTGCCGAGCTTCAGGAGCCGGGCCTCCGCCAGCACGTCCTGCCCAGGCAGGCCCTTGCGCAGGAAATTGATGTTGAGATTGGTGGTGACCGCGAGCCCGATCGGCCCGATCGCAGACAGCAGCACCACGTACATGGCGAAATCGGCGAGCGCCATCAGCGTCGGCCCCGACACGGTTCCACCCGGCCGCAGCATCCTTTCGCTATAGCGCTGGCGCAGCAGCGCGGTCTGTCCGTCGGCGCTCTCGATGGTGATGTCGTCGCCGCTGAAGGCCTGGGGAAACTCCTCACGGAGAAAGTACTCGACCTCAGCCACGCTCATTTTCGCTAACGCCATGCCGCCTCTCACCCTCGCTTCACGTTGCCTGTTACATTAAGTTATCTGCGTCATCCAACTGCAAGATCCCAAACGGAAGCGTCAATGTCCGTCCAGCCCGCCCGCACCCCCTCCCCGGAACCGCCGATCCTGCTGCGCGAGATCGTCGGCAGCGTCGCCGTGCTCACGCTGAACCGCCCCGCTGCGCGCAACAGCCTGTCGGAGGCGATGATCGGACAGCTGCATGCGAGCTTCAACGCGATTGCCGAGGACAAGCGCATCCGCGCGGCCGTCATCGCCGCCAACGGCCCGGCCTTTTCCGCCGGCCACGACATGAAGGAATTGACCGCGCGCCGCAGCGATCCCGATCGCGGCCGCGCCTATTTCGCCGAGATCATGAATGCCTGCAGCGCGATGATGCAGGCGATCGTGCGCCTGCCCAAGCCCGTGGTCGCTGCCGTCCAGGGGATTGCGACCGCCGCCGGCTGCCAGCTCGTCGCAAGCTGCGATCTTGCGATCGCATCCGACGCCGCAAGCTTTGCCACGCCCGGCGTCGACATCGGCCTGTTCTGCTCGACGCCGATGGTGGCGCTGTCGCGCAACGTGCCGCGCAAGCAAGCAATGGAAATGCTGCTGACCGGCGAGCCGATCCCCGCCGCACGCGCCCGCGAGATAGGCCTCGTCAACCGTGTGGTCGCAGCCGGCACCGAACGCGATGCTGCGATTGCGCTCGCCGAACAGGTCGCGCTGAAATCCGCCTACACCGTCAAGCTCGGCAAGGAGGCGTTCTATCGCCAGGCCGAGATGAGCCTTGCCGATGCCTATCGCTATGCGGCGGAGGTGATGACCGAGAACATGATGGCGCGCGACGCCGAGGAAGGCATCGGCGCGTTCATCGAAAAGCGCGAGCCGAAATGGGAAGATAAGTGACGGCGCACTTTCGCGTCGTCATTCCGGGGCTCGCGAAGCGAGAACCCGGAATCTCGAGGTTCCGGGTTCGATGCTGCGCATCGCCCCGGAACGACGCACTAGGTGAAGAATGAATCACGACGCCTATCCCGACAATTACATCCGCGGCATCCTCAACAGCGTGAAGTCGATCGCGATGGTCGGCGCTTCGCCGGTCAATGTGCGGCCGAGCTACTTTGCGTTCAAATATCTGGCGCAGCGCGGCTACGACATGATCCCGGTCAATCCCGGCCATGTCGGCAAGGAGCTGCTCGGAAAGCCTTTCGTCGCCTCGCTTCACGATATCGGCCGTCCCGTCGACATGATCGATATCTTCCGCAACTCCAGCCACATCATGCCCGTGGTGGAGGAAGCCTTGAAGCTCGATCCGCTGCCGAAGGTGATCTGGATGCAGCTAGGGGCACGCGACGACGCGGCCGCGGAGAAGGCCGAGGCCGCCGGTATCAAGGTCGTGATGAACCGCTGCCCCAAGATCGAATATGGGCGGCTGTCCTCGGAAATATCCTGGATGGGCGTCAATTCGCGCACGCTCAGCTCCAAGCGCCCGCCCGCGCCGACGCAAGGCATGCAATTGTCACTCAATCGCATGAGTGTCGGCGGCGGCAATACCGCAGCGGCTGATCGCGCGGCCAAGAACAAAATCGAGCAGAGCTGACGCATCTGCGAAAGATTCGCTTCGCGAACGCGACAAAGCGAAGCAAGCCCGTTTCGAACAAGGCGAGGTGCGCGCGAGCGCCTTGACGCGGGCCATCGCCGCGATCAGCATGCCGCGCGTTTTTCAGCCTACCCAAGAACAGGACGCCACGAATGAGCGATCGCCTTCCGGGATTTTCGACCCTTGCCGTGCATGCCGGTGCACAGCCCGATCCGACGACCGGTGCGCGCGCAACGCCGATTTATCAGACGACCTCTTTCGTCTTCAACGACGCGGACCACGCCGCCTCGCTGTTCGGCCTCCAGTCATTCGGCAACATCTATACACGCATCGGCAATCCCACCAACGCCGTGCTGGAGGAGCGCGTCGCAGCCCTCGAAGGCGGCACCGCCGCGCTCGCGGTCGCCTCGGGCCACGCCGCCCAGGTCGTGGTGATGCAGCAATTGCTCCAGCCCGGCGACGAGTTCATCGCCGCGCGAAAGCTCTATGGCGGCTCGATCAACCAGTTCACCCACTCGTTCAAGAGCTTTGGTTGGAACGTGGTGTGGGCCGATCCCGATGACATCGCAAGCTTCGAGCGCGCGGTGACGCCGCGTACCAAGGCGATCTTCGTCGAGTCCATCGCCAATCCCGGCGGCAGCATTACCGATATCGAGGCGATCTCCACGGTAGCCCGCAAGGCGGGCGTGCCGCTGATCGTCGACAACACGCTGGCGACGCCCTATCTGATCAAGCCGATCGACCACGGCGCCGACATCGTCGTGCACTCCTTGACGAAGTTTCTGGGCGGCCACGGCAACTCGATCGGCGGCGTCATCGTCGATGCCGGTACCTTCGACTGGTCGAAGGACGGCAAATATCCCATGCTCTCGGAGCCGCGCCCTGAATATCACGGCATCAAGCTGCACGAGACCTTCGGCAATTTCGCCTTCGCCATCGCCTGCCGCGTCCTCGGCCTGCGCGACCTCGGCCCTGCGCTCTCGCCGTTCAACGCCTTCCTCATTCTCACCGGCATCGAGACGCTGCCGCTGCGCATGCAGAAGCACTGCGACAACGCGAAAGCTATCGCCGAATTCCTGTCCGGCCATTCCGCCGTGGCGTCGGTGAGCTATGCGGGCCTTGCCGGCGACAGGTACAACCAGCTCGCGCGCAAATACGCGCCGAAGGGCGCGGGCGCGGTGTTCACCTTCAGCCTCAAGGGAGGCTATGACGCCGGCGTCAGCCTGGTGTCGAAGCTGACGCTGTTCTCGCATCTGGCCAATGTCGGCGACACCCGCTCGCTGGTGATCCACCCGGCCTCGACCACGCACAGCCAGCTCGACGACGCCGCCAAGGTGAAGTCCGGCGCCGGTCCCGACGTGGTGCGCCTGTCGATCGGCATCGAGGACAAGGAGGACCTGATCGCGGACCTCGAGCAGGCCCTGGGCGCCTGAGGCTGGTCATTCCGGGGCGCCTCGAGGGGGCGAACCCGGAATCTCGAGATTCCGGGTTCGGTGCTTCGCACCGCCCGGAATGACGGACACTATTCAGGACTGGCCCAGAAATTTACGCGCCTCTCGTTAACGCTCCGTCCGGCATAGACTGAGATACTGGATCGCCTTTCCTGATTCGGAGCCGACCATGCTGCGCTGGATAATGTCCCCTCTGGCCGTGATGCTGATGGTCACGAGCGCACTCGCGGCCGACCAGGTCGTCGTGCAGAAGAAGCGGCACGTCGAGCAATTGCCACCGGGGCTGCCGCGTCCACATTACAAATTCCGCACCACGATCGCGCCGGCGGAGCCGCCGCAGGTCTGGGTCGAGACCGATCCGGACGCGCTGATCTCGCCGGCCTACGGCGTCGGCAGCTACATCCGCAATCTGCCGGGCACCCCGCTCCTGCCAGGCTCGAATACGCTGCCCGGCTATTACGGCCGGCCCTGGGATTACGACTATCAGGGTCCATACTACGGCGGCCCGCAGGTCAGCTACTGGTGGCGGCTGCCCTACGCCTGCGGCGTCTACGGCTACTGCTGATCAGCCGGCTTGGCTCGCGGGAACGACGCGCGAGTAAGTCTCAGTGGACCTTCGCGCAGCAAGGCGCTCGGCCTGCATCACGGCCAGCGTCAGCACGAGGATCGCGACCGCCTGGTGCGCGAGCGCGAGCCCCATTGGCACCTGGTTCAGCAGCGTCAGGATGCCGAGCACGGCCTGCAGGCTCACCGCCGCAAACAGCCACACGGCGCCGCTCGCAGCAGTACCTGCACGCGAACGCACGGCATCGATCGCGTGCAGCAACGCCAGCGCGAACAACGCATAAGCCGTCATGCGGTGCTCGAACTGCACGGTCAGCACATTGTCGAACAGGTTGCGCCACCACGGCGTCTCGAACCACAGCCGCGCCCCCGACGGGATGAACGCGCCGTCGATCTCGGGCCAGGTGTTATAGGCGCGCCCGGCCCGCAGGCCCGCCACCAGCGCGCCGAGATAAAGCTGCACGAAGGTCACGACGACGAGCACCGCGCTCGTGAACTTCAGTCGCACTGAGACAACGATCTCCTGCCGCGCGCCGAGCCGCCGCAACGTCCAGACGATGCCGGCGAAGATCAGCAGCGCCAGAACCAGATGCGTCGCCAACCGATACTGCGACACTTCGACCCGTTCCGAGAGGCCAGAGGCCACCATCCACCAGCCGACCGCGCCTTGCAGTGCGCCGAGCCCGAACAGCAGCCACAGTCGCCGTTTCAATTCGCTCGATAGACCGCCGCGCCACAGGAAGAACAGGAACGGCAACAGATACGCGACGCCGATGAAGCGCCCGAGCAGCCGGTGGCTCCATTCCCACCAGAAGATGGTCTTGAAGTCCGACAGGCTCATACCGGCATTGAGCTCGCGATATTGCGGGATCTTCTTGTAGGCCTCGAAGGCCTCGGTCCACTGCGTCTCGGTGAGCGGCGGCACGCTGCCCGTCACCGGCTTCCATTCGACGATCGAGAGCCCGGACTCCGTCAGGCGTGTCGCGCCGCCGACCAGCACCATCAGCGCGATCAGCGCAGCCACGGAAATGAGCCACCAGCGCACGGCGCGATGCGGGTCGGAGGAAGCTGATATCGTGGTCATTTCGGCCGGAAAACCAATGCTTGAACCAGGCTGCGCGCCCCTTATAGTCCCCCGCTCCCGCAGCGCAAGTTACGCGAAAAGCGCAAGCTCCGCCATGAAGATCCGCACCCGCAAGTTCCTCGGTACCATCGCGCTCCTGGTGCTGGCGGCGACATGGGCGCTGCTCGGCATGGTGCTGGCGCAGCTGCCGTGGATCGCGGAATCCGGCTGGCGCCAGGCGATCTATTACGTCGTGGTCGGCATGGGCTGGGTGCTACCGGCAATGCCGGTCGTGAGCTGGATGCAGCGGCCCGACCCGGCCTAGCCTACGCAAACGCGCTCGCGCGTTTGTCGGCAGCAAGCTCGGGTGTCCGCTCATCCTTCCGGATCGAACTTAGCTCAAGACGACGTGCTGCCCGTCGGCTTCACCGGCGGAAACGTCACGCCCGAGACGAGCACGTGCAGCATCCGCAGCGAGCGGCGCCGGCCGTCCCAGGAAATCCGCGGCAGCGCGCGCAGATTGGTCCGTCCCTCGACGTCGACGATGCCAGGAATCGTCGACACCGCGCTGGCAAAGCCCGCCTCCTCCGCCATCACCACATGGCTGCGCCGGAACGAGATGCGGTCGCCGAACGGATAGGCAAAGTGTCGGATCTCGCGGTGGAACGCGGATTCCGCCACCGCCTTGCCCATCGCCATCTCGCGGGAAGCTGCCGTATCCTTCATGGTGGCGAGCGCGGCATAATTCACCGTCGCGCTGCCGATCGTCACCAGCGGGTCGGCTGCAAGCTTCGAAAGATCCGACCAATCCATCCACGCCTCGCGCGAGACGGCGGCGAGATCGACGCGATGTCGCTTGCAGAGATCGTTGATCGCAGCCGACAGCTCCGCCGGCGGCAAGGTTCTGAGCCAGTCTTCGAGCAGCGTGAACAGCGCCTGCTTCTCCGCACGGTCGGTAACGACGAAGCGTTGCTCCTTCTCGCCCATCATCAGGCTGATGCGACTCTCGCGCGCGATCACCTGTTCGAGCGCGAGCCACCAGGCTTCGCCGACGCCGTCGGGAAAGGCGGTCGGCACGTAGACCGTGAAGGGCACGCCGTGGCGCGACAGCACCGGATAGGCGAATGTGGCGAGATCCTTGTACGCACCATCGAAGGTCAGCGCCACGAAGCGCTGCCGCGCGGGCAGCGTCACCGCGCGCCGGCAGACCTCATCCATGCTGACGATGTCGAACTTCCACCGCTTCAGCGCGCGAAGCATGCGGTCGAGGAATTTTGGTGTGATCTCGCTGGCAAGCAGCGGCTGGAATGGCACGCGCCCGCGCGGCCTGACGCGCTGAAAGCGCAGGATCGCGCCGGCGCCGCCTGCGCTCCGTCCGCGCAGCCGGTGCTGGCCGGTGAACCAGGCCAGCTCCAGCCGCAGCCGTTCCATCCATCGGTCGTCGGAGGCCAAGATCCACCCTTTGCGAGCCGGCGAGCGGCCGGTTCCCCTTTCCATTGTCCTTACTCTTTGTTGACATTTCTTTGCAAAGGTCGGCCACAGGCCGAACTACGCTTATTTCCGTTTTCTCGACAGGTTTTGCGAATGACCATGGCTGCGGCGATGCAAAGCCGGACGGCAGAAGCGCCAGCGCGGTTGAAAGCGAGCCGTATCGCCGAGATCGATATCGTCAGCGATCTCGCCATGGCGGAACCGCTCTGGCGCGCGCTGGAGAGTATCGGCCACCTCGCAACACCCTATCAGCGCTTCGACCTGCTCGCCCCCTGGCAGCGTCACGCCGGCGAGCACGAAGGCGCAGCGCCGCTCATCGTCATTGCCCGCGATGCCGAGCGCCGGCCGCTCGTCGTGCTGCCATTGTGCACGCGGCAAAACCATGGCGTGACCGTCGCCTGCTTCATGGGCGGAAAGCATACGACCTTCAACATGGGCTTGTGGGACGCCGATTTCGCCGGCCACGCCAATACCGCCGACCTCGACGCGCTGCTCGCGGCCCTGCGCACGCGCGGCGGCGTCGACGTGCTCGCACTGCCGCAGCAACCGATGCGCTGGCGCGACCAGCAAAACCCGTTCGCGCTTCTGCCGCGCCAAAATTCCATCAACGGCTGCCCGCTGCTCGCGATGCCGCCGGGCGGCCCGCCGGAGTCGCGCATCAGCAACTCCTTCCGTCGCCGTCTGAAGAGCAAGGAAAAGAAACTCAAGGCGCTCGCCGGCTACCGCTATCACCTCGCCACCACCGATGACGACATCACGCGCCTGCTCGACTGGTTCTTCCGCGTCAAGCCGGCGCGGATGGCGGAGCAGAAGCTGCCGAACGTGTTCGCCGAGCCCGGCGTCGAGGCGTTCGTCCGCTCGGCCTGCCTGGCGCGGCGCGGTGAAGCCCGCGTCATCGATATCCATGCGCTTGAATGCGACGAGGAGGTGATCGCGATCTTCGCCGGCGTCGCCGACGGCCGCCGCTTCTCGATAATGTTCAACACCTACACGATGTCGGAGCACGCGCGCTACAGCCCCGGCCTGATCCTGATGCGCAACATCATCGACCGCTACGCGGAAGCCGGCTATGACGCGCTCGATCTCGGCATCGGCTCGGACGACTACAAGCGCCTGTTCTGCAAGAGCGACGAAGAGATTTTTGACAGCTTTGTCCCGCTGACCTCGCGCGGCAAGCTGGCAGCGATGGCGATGTCATCGCTGAGCCACGGCAAGCGCCTCGTGAAGCAGAACCAGATGCTGTTCGACCTGGCGCGAAAACTACGCCGGGCGTTCGGGTAAAACCTATCCCCTTGCACGCTGCCGCCTACGCCGCCACCACGCGCGGCGCTTCCACCGCATCCGACGGCTGCACCGGCTTCTTCAGCATCGTCACCTCGCTGAAGCCGACCGCCTTGAGCTGCTCGCACATCGAGGTGCAGGCCTCCATGGGCATGCCGGCGTCCGGCACCACGACGGCCCGGGCGTTGGTCGTCAGCAGCTCGGCAGGCAGGTCGGAGGCGCTACCGGCGTCGAGCAGCACATGGTCGTAGACGCGGAGCAAGGCGTCGATCGCCAGCGTCACGCGCGGCGATTGCAGAAGGCTGCGGTCGAAGCCCGGGCGACCGCCCGCGACCAGTTGCAGGCGCGAGAGCTTGTCCTTGGTGATGATCTGCGCGAACGAGGCCTCGCCCTGCATCAATTCGGCAAGGCCAGGGGCTGAGGGATCGGCCGAGATCGCCGAAATCGTCGGCGACGATGCGGCGAGATCGACGACCACGACCCGCGCGTCGCGCGCCAGTTGCCGTGCCAGCGTCAGCGCGGTCAGCGTGATGCTCTCGCCCGCCGCGGTGCCGAGCACCGCCACCTTGCGCGCGGCGTCGCCGGCGCGGCGCAGGCTGTCGGCAAGCTGTTCGATCTCGGCGAACTCGGTGATGTCTGCGTCGGAAGCCATCTCCGGCTGGAGCGGCGCCGGCTCGCTCACGACGGGCTCGGACTCGACGGGCTCGGATTCAACGGCCGGTTCACTGCGAATAGCAACGCGCGAGGTGGCAGAGGCCGGCGTGAACGCGGCGATGGCGCGCGGCGCCGTCATGCGCAGGAGCTCGCCGGTGACGACGACGCCGGTGCTGAGCAGCAGCGTCGTCAGCGTGGCGATGAGCACGATCGGCAGCTTTTTCGGATAGGCGATCGTGTTCGAGACGATGGCGCGCGAGATGACGCGCCCCTCGGTGGGCGCGGTGTCGATGGTCTCGCGGGTATTGGCCTCGCGATATTTGGCCAGATAGGTCTCGAGCAGGTCGCGCTGCGCCTTGGCCTCACGCTCCAGCGCACGAAGCTGGACGTCCTGGCCGTTGGTCGAGGTCGCCTGCTTCTTGAGCTGCTCGAGGCTGACCGTGAGGCTGTCGACGCGGCTGCCGGCGATCCGCGCGTCATTCTCCAGCGAGCGCGAGATCTTACCCGCCTCGTCACGGATCTGCGTGTCGAGATCGCCGATCTGCGCCTTCAATTCCTTGATGCGCGGATGATTGCCGAGCAGCGTCGAGGACTGCTCGGCGAGCTGCGCGCGCAGCGTCACCCGCTGCTCGGACAGCCGGCGCATCAGCTCGGAATTCAGCACCTCCGATGCCTCGATCGGCTTGCCGCTCTGAAGCATCTCGCGGATCAGCCGCGCCCTGGCTTCGGCATCGGCCTTCATCGCACGCGCATTGTTGAGCTGGGTGTTGAGCTCGCCCATCTGCTGATTCGACAGCGTGGTGTTGTTGGTGCCGACGAACAGCGACGATTTGGAACGAAAATCCTCGGCCTTGGCCTCGGCTTCCGAGACCTTCTTGCGCAGGTTCTCGATCTCGCCCGACAGCCACGCGCTGGCCGACTTGGCCTGCTCCCGGCGCGCGCTCTGTTGCAGCACCAGATAGCCGTCGGCGATCGAATTGGCGACGCGCGCGGCAAGCTCCGGATCGGCCGACTGGAATTCGACGACGATCACGCGCGACTTGTCGACCGCGTAAGCGGTCAGGCGGTCATAATAGGCATCCAGCACCCGCTCTTCCGGCGTCATCGAGAACGGATCGCGGCCGATCCCGAACAGCCCGGCCAGCGACTTCAGCGGCGAGATACCGCGCAGGACCGGGTCGAATTCGGGCAGCTGCGCGAGCTTGTTCTTCTTGATGATCTCGCGCGCCAGATCGCGCGACAGCACGAGCTGCACCTGGCTGGTGACGGCCTCGGCATCGAGCGCCTGCCGCTCCTCGGTGCTGCGGTCGCTGGTCGGACGCAGGAAGACGTTCTCGCGCCCGTCGATCAGGATGCGGGCTTCCGACTTGTAGCGGGGCGTCACCAGATTGACGCCGGCGAGCCCGAGCACCAGCGCCAGCATCGTTGGCGCGATGATGAAGCCCCGCCTGCGCTTGAGCGCGGCACCGAGCGCATGCAGATCGATGTCGCCCGATTCGGCTTGCGCCGCCTGCGCGACGGCGGCCGCGACCCTCGGCTCGGGCTTGTGCAAGGCCCGTTCAATCAAGGCCTTGTCCTTGCCGGCACGCCAGAACGCTAAACGCATCGCACACTCCCGCAGGGCAACGCCGCCGCCCACCTCAACCGGGGCGATTACACTCCATTATGGTTGCCGCTGGGTTAATCGCGCCGCACGCGTGCATAGCGCGACGCGCGAACACCGTTTGTTAACCATGAAGCCGCTTAATCGGGATCGATAATTCAGTGGATTGCTCCGTCATCGCCTGCGAGCGCTGGTTCAGATCATGCCCCCCTCTGTCGACCAGCCGCTTCGCATCCTGCACGCCGTGCGTGCCCCGGTCGGTGGCATCTTCCGCCACATCCTCGACCTCGCCAACGGCCAGGTCGATCGCGGACATCATGTCGGGATTCTCGCCGACGATGTTACCGGCGGCGAGCGCGCAGCGAAGGCGCTGGCCGAGATCGCGCCGCGCCTGAAGCTCGGCGTCTATCGGCTGGCGATCCGCCGCGAACCATCGCCCGACGACTATCTGGTGTGGCTGCGCATGAGGCGCCTGATCGGAAAGCTCGAGCCGGATGTGATGCATGGCCATGGCGCCAAGGCCGGCGCCTTCGTGCGGCTCAGGCGGCGCTCGAGCGACGCCATCCGCATCTACACCCCGCATGGCGGCTCGCTGCACTATCCCCTGCATACCTTCAAGGGCGAGTTTTACGCGCGACTTGAACGGGTGCTGACGAACAGCACCGACCTGTTTTTGTTCGAAAGCGCCTTTGCCCGCGACACCTATCAGCGCATCGTCGGCAAGCCCAAAGGCGTGGTGCGCTGCGTCTTCAACGGCGTGACGCCGGAGGAATTCGAGCCCGTCGCCACCGCCGAAGATGCGACCGACCTCGCCTATGTCGGCGAGTTCCGGCACATCAAGGGCGCCGACCTCCTCGTCGACGCGGTGGCGCGCCTGCACGCCCAGGGTCGGAACGTCACGCTGACACTCGGCGGCGACGGCGAGGAGATGGCGGCGCTGAAGGCGCAGGTCGAGAAGCTTGGCCTCGCCGGTTCGATCCGCTTCATCGGCCACGTCAAGGCACGCTACGGCTTCTCCAAGGGGCGGCTGCTGGTCGTTCCCTCGCGCGGCGATTCAATGCCCTATGTCGTGATCGAAGCCGGTGCGGCCGGGATCCCCATGATCGCCGCGAAGGTCGGCGGCATCCCCGAGATCTTCGACGCCGAGAGTTCCGCGCTGTTCGCCCCCAGCAATGCCGAGGCCATGGCGGAGGCCATAGGGGCTGCGCTGGACGATCCGCAGGCGACCGCCCAGCGCGCGGCGAGGTTGCGTCAGCGGATCTCAGCGCACTTCTCCCAGCAGGCGATGGTGGACGGCGTGCTGGCCGGCTACCGCGACGCGTTTGCCAATCATTAACCACCCTTAAGGCGGCTTTAGAATTTCTTCCGATTTGTCCGATAAGCGAAAGCGAGGGGGACTCCCGCGCTTCGCGCGCCTAAATGCGCGTCCGGCGGGTTTCAGGAATGGACGTGGACGACCGTGGAACAGCTCAACGCACGCTCGATGCTCGACGCCGCGACCAGTGCCGCCGCACCCGTTGAGAAGCCCTTTGTCGAACGCCGTCGCCGCCTTTCGCCGGCAGCACTTGCGATCGTCAACCAGAAGGTCGCCCGCGCCTATTCGCCGATCGTGATCACCGGCTTCGTGCGCGTCGCCGATTTTGTCCTGCTCAGCCTCGTCGGCACGGTACTTTACTTCGGCTACGTCACGCCGCAGACCGGCTTCCGCTGGGAATATCTCGCTGCGATCTGCGCCGTCGCGGCGGCTGCCGTGATCTGCTTCCAGGCCGCCGACATGTATCAGGTCCAGCTCTTCCGCGGTCAGCTCCGCCAGATGACTCGGATGATCTCGTCCTGGTCGTTCGTGTTCCTGCTGTTCATCGGCATTTCCTTCTTCGCCAGGCTGGGCAGCGAAGTTTCGCGGCTGTGGCTCGCCGCCTTCTTCTCCCTTGGCCTCGCCGCGCTCGCCGCCGAGCGCCTGGCGCTGCGAACGCTGGTGCGCACCTGGGCACGCGAGGGCCGGCTCGACCGCCGCACCATCATCGTCGGCTCCGACCGCAACGGCGAAGAGCTGGTCGAGGCGCTGAAGGCGCAGGAAGACTCCGACATCCACGTGCTCGGCGTGTTCGACGACCGCAACGACAGTCGCGCGCTCGACACCTGCGCGGGCGCGCCGAAACTCGGCAAGGTCGACGACATCGTCGAGTTCGCCCGCCGCACCCGCGTCGATCTCGTGCTGTTCGCGCTGCCGATCTCGGCGGAGACGCGCATCCTCGAGATGCTGAAGAAGCTCTGGGTGCTGCCGGTCGACATCCGCCTCTCCGCGCACACCAACAAGCTGCGTTTCCGTCCGCGCTCCTATTCCTATCTCGGCGAGGTGCCTACCCTCGACGTGTTCGAGGCGCCGATCACCGACTGGGACCTGGTGATGAAATGGCTGTTCGACCGCATCGTCGGCGGCCTCGCGCTGCTCGCGGCCCTTCCGGTGATGGCCCTGGTGGCGCTGGCGGTGAAGCTCGACAGCCCCGGCCCCGTGCTGTTCCGCCAAAAACGCTTCGGCTTCAACAACGAGCGCATCGACGTCTACAAATTCCGCTCGATGTATCACCATCAGGCTGACCCGACAGCCTCGAAGGTCGTCACCAAAAACGATCCGCGCGTCACGCGCGTCGGCCGCTTCATCCGCAAGACCAGCCTCGACGAGCTGCCGCAACTCTTCAACGTGGTCTTCTCCGGCAATCTCTCCCTCGTCGGCCCGCGCCCGCACGCCGTCCAGGGCAAGCTCCAGAGCCGGCTGTTCGACGAGGCCGTCGATGGCTATTTCGCCCGCCACCGCGTCAAGCCGGGCATCACCGGCTGGGCCCAGATCAACGGCTGGCGCGGCGAGATCGACAACGAAGAGAAGATCCAGAAGCGCGTCGAGTTCGACCTCTACTACATCGAGAACTGGTCGGTGCTGTTCGACCTCTACATCCTCCTGAAGACGCCGATCTCGCTGCTGACCAAGAACGAGAACGCGTATTGAAGGTGGATTGCCCAAACCAAGCTGTCATCGCCCGGCTTGACCGGGCGATCCAGTAATCACCGGCAGCGGACGTCACCACTGACGGCGCGGAGTACTGGATGCCCCGCCTTCGCGGGGCATGACTGCGGAAGTTGTGTCGAGGAGCTGCGTAAGCGTGTGAGCGTGTGATGGCGTATGCGGCAACGGCCGGGGGAATGAACGTAGCCGCACCGGCTGCGCCCGGCGTGCTGGCCTTGCAGCGCGCTCTAGTGTGGCTGGTCGGCGCCTCCGGTGCGGTCGTCTTCATCGAGCCGAGCCCCTACGAGATCGTGACGCTGCTTGCGACCGTCACCTTCTTCGCCACCGGCCTGCGGCTCCGCCTCGTGTTCATGCCGTTCGTGCTGCTGCTGATCCTGCTCAATGTCGGCTACAGCGTCAGCGCCATTCCGCTGCTCGGCCAGTCCGAGGTGGCAAGCTGGATCGCGACCTCCTGGTACATGGCGGTGACGGTGGTGTTCTTCGCCATGGTCACATCGGAGGATACGGCGGCGCGGCTCGACATGCTGCGCCGCGGCCTCGTGGTCGGCGCGATGGTCGCGTCAACCTCGGCGATCGCCGGCTACTTCAATGTCGTTCCCGGCGGCCACGACCTCCTGACGCTCTACGAGCGCGCGCGCGGCACGTTCAAGGACCCGAACGTGCTCGGCGCGTTCCTGATCCTGCCGGCGCTGTTTTGCTTGCAGAGCGTGGTCTCCGACCGGCTTGCCAAGGCGTTCCGCAACGCGATCGCCTTCGCCATCATGGCGCTTGCGATCCTGCTCGCCTTCTCGCGTGCCGCCTGGGGCGGCCTGATCCTGACCGCCGGCTTCATGCTGGCACTGATGGTGTTGACCAGCCCGAGCAATGCGCAGCGCTCACGCATCATCGTCATGGCCGTGGTTGCGGCCGCGCTGGGGCTGGCGCTGATCGCGATCCTGCTCTCATTCGACTCCATCGCCGAGATGTTCAAGCAACGCGCGAGCTTCGACCAGAGCTACGACGAAGGCCGCTTCGGCCGCTTCGGCCGCCACATCCTCGGCGCGGAGATGGCGCTCGACCTGCCGTTCGGCATCGGTCCCCTGCAATTCCACCGCTACTTCCCGGAAGATACCCACAACTCCTATCTCAACGCCTTCATGTCTGGTGGCTGGCTCTCCGGCATCTGCTATCCCGCGCTGGTCTTCACCACCGTGATCACAGGCTTTCGCCACGTCTTCGTCCGCGTGCCCTGGCAGCGCGCCTATCTTGCGATCTTCTCCGCCTTCATCGGCACCGTCGGCGAGAGCTTCATCATCGACACCGACCACTGGCGGCACTTCTGGATGATGCTGGGGGTGATGTGGGGCATGATCGCGGCCGCGCAGGCCTACAAGATCAAGACCGACGACGAAGCTTCCGCAGCTTGAGGTCGGGACGCTTTTCCGGCGGCGTATCAAGAAGGCCCTTCAGCGCTTCGGTCGCCGCGAGCACCCCCTTGTAGCCCTCATTGGCGAAGCGCAGCAGCAGGCGCAGTTCCTCGTCGGAATAGGCGCCGAAGACCTTCTCCATCGCCTGCTGCATCGGCACGTAGAGTTGGCCGATCTTCATGGCCGTCTCCGGCACGACAGAGATGAAGACCTTGCGGCGGTCGTTTTCATCCCGCTCACGGCGCACGAGCCCAGCCTTCTCGAGCCGGTCGACCACGCCGGTGATGGCGCCGGTCGTCAGGCCCGTGACCTCGGCGAGCCGGCCCGCAGTGACGCGACCTTCGAGGTACAGGATGTCCATGCATTCGAGGTCGGAGTTGGCAATTCCCGCAACGTTCGCAACGGCTTGGCCGTAGAGCACGCCCTGTGCGGAGGACCGGCGCATCGCCTCCTCGAGCTCCTGCAACAGCGCCGCACGCGCCTTCGTCCTTGACAAGGCCGACCTCATATCTTAGTCGATATATATCTTAGCTGCTAAGAGATTTAGCGACCGTAATTTCTCCTAGCACCACCGCAACGTCGGGAGCAAGCCAATGCACAACCGTCCCCGCAAGGCCCTGATCATCGGCGCCGGCATCGCCGGGCCCGTCGCCGGAATCCTGCTCCGTCGCGCCGGCATCGAGGCGCAGATCTTCGAGGCCTGGCCCTACTCCAAGGGGATCGGCGGCGGCCTGCAGCTCGCGCCGAACGGCATGCAGGTGATGGACGAGATCGGGCTCGCCCGCGAGGTGATCAGCCACGGGTCGATTGCCGACTCCTTCGACTTCTATTCGCAAGGCGGTCAAAAGCTCGGCTCGATCAACCGCGACATGGAGCGGCGCTTCGGCCAGCCGGCAGTGAACATCTGTCGCGCCACGCTGAACGAGATCCTGATCGACAAGGCCTGGTGTTCCTGCGTCTCGCTCTACTTCGAGAAGCGCCTGATCAAGATCGAGGACCGCGGCGACCAGCCGATCATCGCCTATTTCGCCGATGGCACCACCGCGGAAGGCGACTTCCTGATCGGCGCGGACGGCGTGCACTCGGTGGCGCGCCGGCAGGTCGTGCCGGACGGGCCGCAGCCTTTCAACACCGGCCTGATCGGCTTCGGCGGATTCGTGCCGCGCAAGGTGCTTGCCGGCCGCGCGATCGGACAGCGCGTCGAGACCACGTTCGGTCAGAGCGGCTTCTTCGGCTACGGATTTTGCAGCTCCGATCCAAATGACGGCGTGATGTGGTGGAGCACGCAGCCCGCCCACGGCATGGACGCGGCGATGTTCCGCGCTCAGGATCAGGCGACGCTCAAGCAGCACTTACGCGACTTCCATCGCGGCTGGCACGATCCGATCCCCGCGATCATCGAGGCGGCCGAAAATATAGTGGTCACCGATACGCTCGATGTCGCGACGCTTCCGACCTGGTCGCGCAAGCGCTCGCTGCTGATCGGCGACGCCGCGCATGCGACGAGCCCGCATGCCGGCCAGGGCGCTTCGCTCGCGCTGGAAGACGCACTTCGCCTCGGCCGGCTGATGGCGGAGGGACACGAGCTCACCGCCACCTTCCAGAACTTTGAAGCCGAGCGCCGCCCCCGCGCCGAAAAAATCGTCGCGATCGCCCGCCGCAATGGCAACAGCAAACGCGAGTTCACCGCGACCGGCGCCTTCATCCGCGATCAGATGCTGAAATGGCTGCTGCCACTCGGCTCCAGGAGCATGGATTTCATGTATGCGTATGACGCGAGGGCGGCGTAAACGCACGCTGCCGTAGGGTGGGCAAAGCGAAGCGTGCCCACCACTTCTGTAATCGCGGAGAGATGGTGGGCACGGCGCTTCGCGCCTTTGCCCACCCTACAATCCGCGTCAGCTTTCCACCTTGAACGTCAGCCCGGCATGATCGACCAGCCGCTTGATCAGCTTGTGCTGCATCGCTGCGCCCGGCGTCCAGAAGCCGCCTGGGACATCCGGCGTATCGCGCAGCAGGCAGATCGCACATTCGGAAATCATCTTCGAGGTCGAGCCGTAGCCGGGATCGCGGTCGCCGGTGACGCCGGCGCGGACCTGGCGGCCGTCAGGCGCGATCGCGACGTAGAGCAGATTGAAGAGACCGTTCTCGCGCTCCTCCTTTGAGGGGCCCTCGCCGGGCTTCGGCGCGTTGGGGCCCGTCTTCTCGGCGTTGGCGGCCATTACACGCTTCGCATTGGCCTCGCCCTTCTCGCCGGGACCGGTCAGCACCATCTCGTCGTAGACGAACTCGCGGCCGTACGGAAAGCCCATCAGCATGTTGGAGCGATGGACGTTGCGCGTGTTGATCAGCGCCATCATGAACGGCGCAGCCCAGGATTGCAGGTCCTCCTCATAGGCCGCCCTGTTGCCCTTCGGCTGCTTCGGTCCGGTGAAGCCGGGCGTCAGCGCGAAGTGATCGTTGAGAATGGCGACAAGGCTGAGGTCCTTGGCGACCGCATCGAAGGTCGCCTTCGCACTTGCCGCGGTGCCGCCTGACAGCGTGCCGCGCATGTCGCGCACACGCCCCTTCACGCGCGAGCTAGGCGCACCGTGCACACGCTTGGCCTCTTCCTGCACGAAGAACGTACCGAGCTCGAACGGAACGGAATCATAGCCGCATGAGAACACGATGCGCGCGCCGCTCGTCTTGGCCGCCGCCTCATACTTGTCGATCATCTGCCGCATCCAGACCGGCTCGCCGCAGAGATCGAAATAGTCCGTGCCCGCTGCCACGCAAGCGGCGAGCAGCTCTTCACCGTAGAACTGATACGGACCGACAGTCGTGATCACCGACTTCGTCTGCGCGACCATCGCCTTCAGCGAGGCCGGATCGGAGGCATCAGCGACGATCAGCGGCGTATCCACCGACGCGCCGATCGCATCGCGCACGGATTTCAGCTTGTCGAGGCTGCGGCCAGCCATCGCCCATTTAAGCGCCTTGTCGTCCTTGTAATGCGCGGCCAGATATTCAGCGACGAGCTGGCCGGTGAAACCGGTCGCGCCATAAACGACGATGTCGAATTTCGACGAAGAACTCATGTTGCATCCTCAATTTGCTTCGTCATTGCGAGGAGCCAAGCGACGAAGCAATCCAGACTGTTTCCGCGGTGAAATCCTGGATTGCTTCGCTTCGCTCGCAATGACGATTTACTTCTTTCCGTAACTCACGCCCATGCCGGCACGGACGTCGCTTTGAATTCCATAGGGCGGGATCGGATAGCGCAGGCCATTTTTTGCCAGCGCCTTCATGCCCTTGATCGCCTTGGCGAGATGCGCTGGGCTCAGCGCCATCAGCATCTCTTCGTCCGGCACGCCGCCATAGCGCCGTTCGGCATAGCATGGCAAGGACAGGCTGGGCTCGCCGGTCTTGAGCGCCCGCCCCCAGGAATCCGCGCAGGCGGTCTCGCCGACCACGCCCCATTCGAACTTCCTGTAGCCGGTATATTGCAGCCCGTTGATCAGGATGATCATCTGCCCCGGCGTCGCGTAGACCAGACAAATGTCGGGCGGATCGAGGCGGCCGCTCGCCAGCGGGCTCACCGCGAGCGCCTGGTATTGTCCGAACGGCACCACGTCGAGCGCCTCCTGGCGCTTGCGCGCGTCCGCGGCCGTGCCATGCCACACGCCGACATAATTCTCGCCCGCAAGCCATTTCTCGTCCTGCGGCGCAAGGCCAATCACGGCGCGGCACTGGCTGCCAACGAGATCGTCGGCGGTGATGCCGACGGTCCAGCCGAGGCGCGAAGCCATGCTGACGATCTGGTCGGTGGTGTGGACCGCATTCGGCCGGCGGATCTTCGGGATCGCCTCCATGTCCTCGGCGCGCGCAAACAGCTTCATGCCGATCACCGTCGTCTTCAGCCGCAGCAGCGCGTTGAGGTCGGCCACAATGCCGGCGAGATCGATCGGTTCAGCGTTCTCTGGCTGCATGGCGTCCTCCCGGGGCGCGACGATTTTTATGTCCCCCGTTCTAATCCTTCGCCGGACCGGGAAGCAACTCGCCGGTGCGGCCCATCAGGCGGTAGGCGACGAGCCCGATCCATTCGCGCATGGCGATATCGGTTTGCATGATCCCATCGGTGCCCATATTGGTGAAGGTGAAGAGGTCCTCGCGGCCGCCCATCCGAAAGTCCACGGGGTAGGCCTCGACGTCAAATCCGGCCTTGCGGAAGATCCCCATCGAGCGCGGCATGTGGAACGCCGAGGTCACCAGCAGCCAGCGCTCGCCCGGCTTCGGCGCAACCAGCTGCTTGGTGAAGATCGCGTTCTCGTAGGTATTGCGCGAGTTGCGCTCCACGATCAGGCGCTCCTTGGCGATGCCGAGATTTTCCAGGATCGGCGCCGAGTAGTCGGCCTCCTTGGCCTCGGTGGAGATCAGATTGGCATTGCCGCCGGTGAAGACGATGCGCGCATTCGGGTAGCGCCGTGCGAGCGCGGCCGGAGCCAGCATGCGATCGGCGGCATGGGCGACGATCGGCGTTTGATGCGCCGACGACAGGTCGGTGTCGACGGAGCCGCCGAGCACGATGATGCCGTCGGGCGCGCCGCGCGAGGCATCCCACTGCGGAAAGCGCTGTTCCAGGGGATACAGCAGGAGCTTGCCGAGCGGCGAGAACGCCACGAGCGCCAGCAGGACCAGCACGGTCACCGCAAGCCTGCGGCCGGCTCGCGCAAAGCGCGTCGTCATCAGAACGAGCGAGAGAATGCCGAGCTCGACCAGTAAGTTGATCGGCAATAGCGCGACGCCGAGCGTCTTGGACAGGACGAATAACAGGGGAGCCTCGCTTTGGAATCATCGAGCCTATCGATGCGCGGACCTTGACGGGCCGATCCATCTTCAGAAATCTTCTTGAAAGAGGATGGATTGCCGGGTCAAGCCCGGCAGTGACGAGTCCTGATGAAAACACCCGCAAACGATCGGACCAGACCCATGACCCGTCACCACCTGCAGTCCAGCCCCGAAACCTGCCATTGGGGCTTCTTCGAGGCGAAGCTGAAGCCGGTCCTTACCATCGAGAGCGGCGACGAGGTGACGGTCGACACCATCAGCGGCGGGCCGGACGTGCTGCCCGACCGCAAGCAGTTTCATATTCCGCCGGAGTTGTTCGAGATTCATGCGAAGAGCGAACGCACGCTGCCCGGCCACATTCTCACCGGCCCGATCGCGGTGAACGGCGCCGAGCCCGGCGACGTGCTCGAGGTCCATATTCTCGACGTCACGCCGCGGCAGGATTGGGGCTGGAATCTGATCAAACCGCTCTCGGGCACCCTGCCCGACGATTTCCACGAGATGCGCATTCTCAACATCCCGCTCGATCTGACGCGGATGGTCGGCCGCATGCCCTGGGGCCTCGACCTGCCGCTCAAACCGTTCTTCGGCGTGATGGGAGTCGCGCCGCCGCCCGCCTGGGGCCGCATCTCCTCGCTGATCCCGCGCGCGATGGGCGGCAATCTCGACAACAAGGAGCTTGGCCCAGGCGCCACACTCTATCTGCCGGTGTTCGTGCCGGGCGCGCTGTTCTCCTGCGGCGACGGCCATGGCGTGCAGGGCGACGGCGAGGTCTGCGTCACCGCGATCGAGACCGCGCTGCAAGGCCGCTTCCGCCTCACGCTGCGCAAGGACATGAAGCTCGCCTACCCGCGCGCCGAAACCGCCTCGCACTACATGACCATGGCGATGGACCCGGACCTCGACCAATGCGTGGTGCGCGCGCTGCGCGACATGATCGCCCTCCTGGGCGAGAAGCGAAACCTGTCGCGCGAGGACGCCTACACGCTGTGCAGCCTGGCTGCGGATCTGCGGGTGACGCAGACCGTCAACGGCTCAAAAGGCATCCATTGCATGATCGAGAAATCGCTCGTGCACGGCTAGCTCGCCCCGCCCCCTTCCCTCGCAGTCCGACCTCCGTCGCCCGGTGAAAACCGCGCGGTGCGCCGACGCTCGGAATTTCTCCAGCGATTCCAATAGCCTCGGACACCGGTTCGATCCGGATTTGACTCCTCATCGTTTCTAAATAGACTCTTAATCGTTACTTTTATGTACCCGAGTAAGAGGCTAGCGTTTGCGTCATGGCCACCGAAAAAGCCGAGACTGACCGCATCCCCGTAACCTTGGCGCTCTCGACCATCACGTATCTCGAAAAACTGGTGAGACAGGGCACCCACGGCACCAGCGTTCCCGGCGTCGCACGTACCTTGATCGAGGAAGGCATCCGTCTCGCCATCAAGGACGGACTTTTGTCGATCCGCGACAATGGCAGGACGTGAGGCTCAGGGAGCGCGCAACGCGGTCGGTTTCGGACGGGGTGGTCGATTTGCAACCTGGGACCGTCACAACATGCCTGCTGTTTCACCGACCTCGTCAACGTCCGCTGCAACCTGGACCGTTGAGCGCATCGAACTTCTGAAAAGCCATTTTCACGCCGGCCTGTCCTGCCGCGAGATCGCCGCCGATATCGGCGTCAGCCGCAATGCCGTCATCGGCAAGCTCAGCCGCCTCAACCTGACGCGCGGTCCGAAGCGGGAGGAGCGGAGCGCAGACAAGAGCACCGCGCGGGCCCTGCGGACCCTCCGCAGGCTGCAATATGAATTGCTCTCCACGATCGATATCGAGGCCGAGACGCCGCTCGCCCACGTGCCGATCGACGAGGCCAACCGCTGCTCGCTTATGGAATTGACCGAGAACCGCTGCCGCTGGCCGATCTCGACGCCAGGCGCGGACGACTTCTGTTTCTGCGGCAACGCCTCGCCCGACGGCCAGTCTTATTGCACGGGCCACGCGCGCCTCGCCTACCGGCCAAACTCACGCGCGCGTCTCATGCGCGGCTGACGAAGGGGCACAAGCCCGGCGACGTACTGGGTGCCCCGGTCAAGCCGGGGCACGACACCTGCAACCTGGATACACAATGCTTCTGCAAGGATGCCATGGCTTCGCAGGGCCGACATCGAATGGGCGATACCGCCCCTCGCCTCACCCCAGCCGCCAGCCGGCCTCCTGGGCAAAGCTCTCGTAGAAAGCGCGATCATAGGCCTGCTCCGGCGTCGCGCGCACGCGCTGATCGAGGCGCACGGCGTCCTCGCCGACCAGGATGCGCCACCTCTCGGCCTTGACGCCGTCGAGGATGATCTTCGCGGCCTGCGCGGCCGTGGTCGGCGCATCCTCGCGGAAGCTGCGGGCGCGCTCGACGAACGCCGCCTGGATGTCCTCGTCCGACATCTTCTCCGCATCCGGCACGCCGGCCGCGACCATGCGCTTGCGGGTCAGCACGACCTCGTCGGCATTGAGGCGCTCGGAGCCGTCTCCGCTCTGCACCTTGCGCGAGTTGGAGACGATCGAAGTGCCGATGTGACCGGGCATCACGACCGAGCATTTGACGTGCGGCGCGTGCAGGCGGAGATCATTGATCAGCGCCTCCGTAAAACCCTTCACCGCAAATTTTGCCGAGCTGTAGGCGGTATGCGCCTGCCCCATGCCGATCGAGGCCCAGAAGCCGTTGACGCTCGCGGTATTGATGATGTGCGCCTCGTCGGCAGCAACCAACATCGGCAGGAAGGTACGCACGCCGAGATAGACGCCGCCCCAGCAGATGTTGAAGGTGCGCTCCCACTGCTCGCGCGTGTTGGTGAACAGGCTGCCACCGCCGCCGATGCCGGCATTGTTAAACAGCAGGTGGATCTTGTCCGTCTTCTGCTGCTCGGCGAGCTCGTCGCGAAACCGCTTGAGATGATCCTCGATCGCGACGTCGGCAACGTGGGTGGTGACGCGCAGACCCTGCGGCAGCTTCTCGACCTCGCACAGCCGCTTGGTCTCGGCCATCGCGGCTTCCGACACGTCGCACATCGCAACGTTGCAGCCCTCGGCCACGAGCTGGCGCGCGAGCTCGCGCCCCATCCCCGTTCCCCCGCCGGTGATGACGGCGATCTTTCCGGAAAAGTCCTTCATGGGTTCGGTCCCCTCGCTTGGTCTGGTTGTTGGTCTTGTTGGCCATCACGGACAATGCACGGGGCCGCCGCAAAGTGTAGCAGCGCCGCGCCTGCGGTAAAGCAGGCCGGCGCTGCGTCACGACGACGGCGAATTATTTCGGCGGACGAACTATTCCGCCGCCTGGAAACGCTGTCCACCCGGCAACACTCCCAGCCCCTCGAGAGCCTTGCGGATCGCGGCCGCTTGCGTCAACGAGGCCTCCGGCATCGGCGCGCGCGGCCAGGTCTTTGGCATTCCCTGGAGCGTCTGCGCGTAGCGCGTGCAGGCCGGAAGGTTGTCGGCGATGATCGCATTCCACAGCGTCAGCAGCTTCTTGTGCAGTTCGAGCGCACGAGGGTGATCGCCCGCCTTCACCGCATTCCACAGTTCGACCGAGGCATGGGGCGCCGCGGTCAGGATCGCCGCGATCGAGCCATGGGCGCCGAGCGTGTAGGACGGATACATCAGCGCATCGACGGCGCTATAGATCAGCTTGTCCGGCGCCATCATCATGAGGTCGGCGAACAGCTTCAGATCGCCCGCGCTCTGCTTGACGCCGACCACCAGCGGCACCTCGGTCATGATGCGAGTGAGCAGCGCCGGCGAGAGATAGGACCACGGCACGACGTTGTAGATGATGATGGGCATGCCGGTCTCGTCGGCCATGGCGCGGAAATGCGCGACCATCGCGTCCTCGTGCGGCTTGAACAGATAGTGCACCGGCGTGACCTGGAGGGCGGCGACATTCATGTCGCGCACGAGCTTGCCGCGGCGGATCGCATCGCGCGTCGAGTCCACGATGATGCCGGCGATTACGGGAACGCGGCCCTTCACCGCTTCGACCGTCGCCGCCACCAGATCGCGATACTCCTCGTGATCGAGCGTGTGCCCCTCGCCGGTCGAGCCGCCGGCTGCAACGCCATGCGCGCCGGCCGCGATCATCCATTCGACCTGCGGCGCAACGAGCTGAGTGTCGATCTCGCCGTTCTCCCGGAATGGCGTGGTCATCGGCGGTATCACGCCGGTCGGGCGTACCTTCATCTCTCGGCCCTCGC
Source organism: Bradyrhizobium sp. UFLA05-153 (assembly GCF_054185185.1). NCBI lineage: Bacteria > Pseudomonadati > Pseudomonadota > Alphaproteobacteria > Hyphomicrobiales > Nitrobacteraceae > Bradyrhizobium > Bradyrhizobium sp. UFLA05-153. The sequence goes on along the minus strand of NZ_JBBIAM010000055.1, from coordinate 29,038 downwards.
GTTTCCTGCTTCCCGATAGCGGTCCCGCTCTGCCGGCGAGTATCCGCGCGAGCGGTAGCCTAGCGGTTGATGTCGCGGCGGGAAGCGGCGCGACCGGGACGCAGCCCTCCTATTCGGTCATAGCGTCGGTTCCCCGTATTTGTCCGGCTTCGGATTGAGGGGAATTTTTTTACAATCCGAATCGTCAAATGGGGCGAAAGCTGAGGTGAGTCTTCAAGCCATCGTGTCGCGGTCGACACAGGGCGTGGCACCCCGCTTGCATCTCCTCGTGGCGTGTAACAACCAAAGAGGTGAAATGCATGTTTATTACCGTCGTGGCCGTGCTCTGCCGGCTAGGCGCAGCAGCTTCGGGCAGTTGCGTCGAGGAAATCGTCACCGACAGCAACATGACGCCCGAAATCTCGCTCATGCAGTGTGCAGTGGGCGCGCAGGCCGAACTCGCAAAATGGATGGGCGAGCACCCGATCTACCACGTCAACTGGCGCATCGAACGCTACAAGTGTGTGCCAGGTCACTACGAGATCAAGGGCCACGCCTAAGGCCCAGCCCCGAAAGGGGAGGAAACGCCCCAAGGGACCGGCTTTTGCCGACCTCTTGCCAAACGTTCTGAAAATGGTCGGAGCGAGGATTTCAACCTCCGCCCCAAGCCTCCAAGCGGAGGCAAGCTTTTGATTGTTGTATATTTTTTGGAAATTGAACTGTTATCCGCCGCTTGAAATCACAAGCGTTCATCCGCCCCGAAAACGACTGTGATGCGGACGTGCTGTGGCCAGGCTGCAACTCGCCCTCTGTTCTGACAGGGAACGTCGGCTACCGAACCGTTTGCAGGCTCGCCTCGAGATTACAGTACTCGCGCCGGGGCTGAGATCAGCCGCTTGATATTGGACCCGGTGGCCGCCCGGATATTGCGGGCGGCCGTTACCTTTCCTGACGTCGCGATTTGGGTTCTGCAATGAACCGCAATCGATACTTCGAAGGGCCACGTTGCACCGCGTGCAACCAGCCACGCACCTTGGTCCGAAGCGAACCGGCCACCGGGCGGTACGAAATTCGATCGTATGAATGTCCGACCTGCAAGAGCGTGCTGCGGATCGTCGAGCGCACCGAACCGAGCATGTTTCCGCGCTGATCAGCAACCGCGTCGATGAAAGCGACTGAGTTGCGTGAGACGCTTTCCGAATGGGATTACCGATGACGATCGACAGTTTTAGATCCACGACGCCGCTGTTTCTTCCCGAACGATTTTTCGTCGGGCGGCTCGAAGGCTGGGCAGTGTTGGAGAGTCTGGTTGGCGGACTACTGAAGCGCGCAACGAAGCCCATCGTCCATCGCAATCTCGAAGCGCTCAGTCTTCTCTTTAGCGGTCCTGCCCATCGTCGATCTCAACCGGCCATGCGCGTCAGGCGTGGAGCCGCGCCCCCTCGGCATCGCGACGATAGACGGCAGCTTTGTTCAGTATATCGAGGTGCAATATACTGAGCAACGGGCGACGTTCGTCCAATGGACTTGCGGGAAGTCTTCGCCACCAATCTGCGCCGTTTGCGAAATGCGAAAGGGTTGTCGCAAGACGAACTGGCATATCAGGCCAAGATTAGCCGGAGCTATTTGAGCCAGATCGAGAAGGGCTCGTTTTATGTGAGCCTCAAGGTACTTGGGAAGCTGGCACATACTCTCGAGGCCGAGCCGGAAGAGTTCTTAAAGCGCCCAGCGCGACGCCGAACTCGATAGGCGTTCCCCTTGCCCGAAGCAGCTCTGGCAATAATCGCAGAACTGCCGCCTTGTAGGGTTTCCCGCGACTTCTTTTTCAGAAGTGTCTCGGATCGGCTGTTGCCGGGGATTGGGGAGCGGTGCAATGCAACGGGCGAATGCAGTGGACTGGCGTTGCCATTCTGGCGATAGTGGAACCTTCTTTTGCCAATTTGGAGCTAAGCATGGCTGGGGGCGACGCGAAGATCAAGATCAAGATCGGTGAAATTGAAATTGAGTACGAGGGTGACGCAAGTTTTCTGAAGAACGATCTACTCGGCATCTTCAAGGAGCTGAGTAATACCAATGAACATCTCTTGGTCACGCCGAAGCCCACGCGTGAGAAGGCACACGATAGCCACGGGGCGAAATCAGCTGGCAAGCACTCGACCGTCACCATAGCCACCCTGCTCAAGGCGAAGACCGGCCCCGATCTAGTTACTGTTGCGGCGGCGTACCTGCATTTTTCCCAAGGTAAATCCGAGTTTACGAGAGCTGAAATTCTAGCCGCTATGAAGACGGCCACCGGCTACTGGCAGAAGAACTATACTGGCAACCTCTCCACTTCTCTTGAGGGACTGACCAAAGCAGACAAACTGCGAGTGGTGAAAGAAGGCGTCTACTCACTCCCGGCGGATGAGACGAAGCGATTAGAGGCCGTGCTTGCTAAAGGTTAGCGAACTGAAAAATTGGGTTCATCGCGATTTCAGCGATGTGGACAAGTTGCTCCTTGTGTTGGCAACTTTTTCAACGCCGACACAGGTGAAAGATATTAAGCAACGGTGCAAGGACGTCGGTCTCAGAAAGATAGCCGAGGGGAACGTATCGAGCTACTTTGCTCGAACCAAAGGACTAGCCATCAGTACGAGCGCGGGTTGGGAGCTTTCAGAAGGTGGGAAGCAACATCTACGGACGCTCGGCGTTTCGAGCATTCGACCCGCTGCCGTCCAGATTGCAACCGGCCTACGGGATTTACTCGCGAAGATCAGCGACGCCGACACACGCTCTTTCGTTGAAGAGGCCGTGCAGTGCTACGAATATGAACTGTATCGATCTGCGGTTGTCATGTCATGGCTAGCTGCAATGCATGTGCTCAAGATCGAAGTGCATTCGAAGCATTTGAAGGAGTTCAACACCGAAGCTTCGCGTGTTGATCACAAATGGAAGGCCGCTAAGACGACTGACGATCTAGGCGAGATGAAGGAGTTCACGTTCTTGGAGCGTATTCACGGCATCTCAATGATCGGAAAGAACGTTAAAGAGCAGCTACAGGCATGCCTAAAGACGAGAAACGGCTGTGGTCACCCGAATAGTTTGAAAGTAGGTGAACCGACCGTCTCACACCACATCGACTTGCTCATGCGGAACGTCTTCAACGTGTATTGCTGACGACTTGTCGCGCTAGTTCCGCACCAGTAGGTCCGCGCAGGAATCGCATTCGCCCTGCCTTCCTTCCGCTGCCCGGCCGGCGATGACGGGGTGCCGATTCCAGGCTCCAGCGAAATTCAGGTTGCCGGATAAGCCTTTGATTTGATTAGTCGAAGCGAGACGCCCCTTAGTCTTCTAGACTAGTGCCGCCCAAACCGCGCCTTGGTCCACCTGCTCGACGGTCGTCGGCCCGACCCATCCGACGCGGTGCGATGATGCTGATTTGCCCGACACGTCAATCGATTTTCGTAAAATCCGCAATGCACCGCCCGGGCCGTTGTCGGCTACTTTGCATGGGGTTGTTTTCGACGTTTTGTTGCCCGGTCACTGCAGCTGCAGCTCACCCCCATCGTCACGCAGGCATCAGGGGCAGCGTCCGCGCCGCGCCTCCCGAGCAATCCGCCCGCCAGATGGTTTGAAAAAATGGTCGGAGCGAGAGGATTTGAACCTCCGACCCCTAGTCTCCCAGACTAGTGCGCTAACCGGGCTGCGCCACGCTCCGAATGCCGTTCCCATAGCTAGGATCGCCGCGTTGCGCAAGGCGCCTGAACCGCCCGGACGACCGGGAACATCCCCCTGAAATCGCAGAATGCGCCTTGCTCAGCCGGCCTTGAGGGCCTCGTCGAGCAGTTCGCGGCAGGCGACGAGGTCCTGAAGCACCCGCTCCAGCCGCTCCCGGTCGGCCGGGTTCGGGCCGGCACGATCGGCCGGGCCCTTGCGGAAGGTGGTGAGGATTTCCTCGTCGTCGATCTCGGCGAAGCGGAAATCGATGCCTTCCTCCTCCTCGCCCTGGAAGTCGTCATCGTCGGTATCGGCGACGCCGCGGATCTCGGGTTCCTCCTCGGTCTCCATCAGGCTCTGGCCGATCGCGTCCTCGATCGCGCCGAACGAGACCGCGGCCGACGAATCGGCGAGGCCCTGGACCGACTTGATGCCGTGCTCCTTGAGGATCCGCTGCACGCCCCGGATGGTGTAGCCCTCGCCGTAGAGCAGTCGGCGGATGCCCTTGAGCAGGTCGACGTCGTCGGGGCGGTAGTAGCGGCGGCCGCCGCTGCGCTTCATCGGCTTGATCTGGGAGAAGCGGGTCTCCCAGAACCGCAATACGTGCTGCGGGATGTCGAGGTCCTGCGCTACCTCGCTGATGGTGCGGAACGCATCCGGCGCCTTGTCCAAGGGCCTCATCCTTTCGGAAGGCGATTACGCCTCCACTTCAGTCTTGCTGCCGTCGCCATTGGCCTTGTGTTGCGAATTGATCCGCTGCTTCAGGATGGCGGACGGCTTGAACACCATCACCCGGCGCGGCGAGATCGGCACTTCGGTACCGGTCTTGGGATTGCGGCCGATACGCTGGCCCTTCTTACGCACCATGAAGGAGCCGAACGAGGACAGTTTCACCGTCTCGCCCCGCTCGAGGCAATCGGTGATCTCCTTCAGCACGAGTTCCACGAAGGCAGACGATTCCGTCCGCGACAGGCCGACCTTTTGATAGACGGCCTCGCAGAGATCCACTCGCGTTACGGTTTTGCTAGTCTCGGTCATCGCCCTGCCCCACCCGACGGCGAACAATTGTCGTCTAAAATTATGAGGTTACGAGACAACGGTCAACCCGCTCATTCCGCGCTTGAGTCGGCAACAAAATGGCCCGCAATCTCGGCAAAATTTTATCGATCGCGCTCTACTACCAGCGCACGAGTGCGGAACCCCAGGTGAAGCCGCCGCCCATCGCTTCCAGCAGCAGCAGGTCGCCCTTCTTCACCCGACCGTCCTTCACCGCGACCGACAGCGCCAACGGAATCGAGGCCGCCGAGGTGTTGCCGTGCTTGTCGACGGTGAGCACCACCTTCTGCGGCGCAATATGCAGCTTGTGGGCGGACGCATCGATGATTCGCTTATTGGCCTGATGCGGGATGAACCAGTTGATGTCCTCGGCGGTCATGCCGGTGGCGTTGAAGGCATCGACGATCACGTCGGTGATCATGCCGACCGCGTGCTTGAACACCTCCTTGCCTTCCATGCGCAGGTGGCCGACCGTCCTGGTCGAGCCGGGCCCCCCATCGACGAACAGTTTGGCCTTGTGGCGGCCGTCCGAACGCAGGTGCGTGGTCAGCACGCCGCTGTCGGAGGTCTTCCCCGGTTGCGTCTGCGCTTCCAGCACGATGGCGCCGGCGCCGTCGCCGAAGAGCACACAGGTGCCGCGGTCGTTCCAGTCGAGGATACGCGAGAAGGTTTCCGCGCCGATCACCAGCGCGCGCTTGTAGGCGCCCGTGCGCAGGAAGTTGTCGGCAGTGGCGAGCGCGAACACGAAGCCGGAGCAGACCGCCTGCAGGTCGAACGCCACGCCATGGTTGATGCCGAGCCCGTGCTGGACGGCGACTGCGGTCGCCGGAAACGTGTTGTCGGGCGTCGAGGTCGCGAGCACGATCAGATCGATCGCCTGCGGATCGAGCCGGGCATGCGCGAGCGCCGCGCGCGCCGCCCTGATCGCAAGGTGCGAGGTGAACTCGTCGTCGGCCGCGATGTGACGCTCGCGAATGCCCGTGCGCTGCACGATCCACTCGTCCGATGTGTCGATGCGGGCCGCCAACTCGGCATTGGTCACGACACGCTCCGGCAAATAGCTGCCGCAGCCGAGCACGACCGATCGAATTTGAGTCACGAAACAGCCTCCTGCGCGGTCGGCACTGAAGTCAGCGCGCCACCGTCGCGGTTGAGCATCTGATTGATCTTGGTCAGGAGATCGTAGCGAGCCATCTCATAACCAACATCGACGGCATAGGCAAAGCCTTCAGCGTCGGTTCCGCCATGGCTCTTGACCACGACGCCATTCAGGCCGAGCAGAACGCTCCCGTTGGATTTGCGCGGATCGAGCTTTTCGCGCAACGTCTGGAAGGCGCCGCGCGCGAACAGATAGCCAATGCGCGAAAGCCAGCTCGATGCCATGGCACTGCGCAGAACTTCGAGCATCTGGCGCGAGGTTCCCTCGGCGGCCTTGAGTGCGATGTTACCGGAAAAGCCCTCGGTGACGATCACGTCGGCAAGGCCCTTGCCGATGCCGTCGCCTTCGACAAAGCCGACATAGTCGAGTTGCAGCAGGTTCATGGTGCGCAGCATCTCGGCGGCCTCGCGGATCTCCTCATGCCCCTTCATCTCCTCGACGCCGATGTTGAGGAGACCGACCTTCGGACGCGTGAGGTTGAAGTGGACGCTCGCCATCGCCGCGCCCATCACCGCGAGCGCCACCAGATGGCGCGCATCGCCGCCGATGGTCGCGCCGAGATCGAGCACGACCGATTCCCCGCGCAGGGTCGGCCAGATCGCCGCGAGCGCTGGACGATCGATACCCGGCAGCATGCGCAGGCAGAAGCGCGCCATGGCAACCAGGGCGCCGGTATTGCCGGCGGAAACCACCACGTCCGCCTCGCCCTTCTTCACAGCCTCGATCGCAAGCCACATCGAGGCCTTCTTGCGGCCACGCCGCAGCGCCTGGCTCGGCTTGTCCTCCATGCTGACGGCGACGTCGGTGTGGATGATCCTGGAGGCGGCCTTCAGCGCGGGGTGCTTGTCGAGCTCGGGCTCGATCTTGGCGCGATCGCCGACCAGCAGGAATTCGATATCGGGATGCCGGGCAAGCAAGATGGCGGCGCCGGGAATGACGACGGGGGCGCCGACGTCGCCTCCCATGGCGTCAAGCGCGATTCGAACCTTGCTTAGCATGAACGTCCCGGAAACCTGATCTCGTGCGGTCTAAGAAACTAGCGGGGCCGCGAAATGGGTTCGCCATCATCAACAGCGATCGGCCAGGCGCCACACCGCACCCGGACCGGGCCGCGACAATAGCGTTTTGTCACCCCGAAACAACCTCTTGCCCCCAGTCTTTTGGATTCCGGGCGATCACGGATCGCCCCCCGCCCAAGCGATAAAAACTCCATGAAATCAAACTGATCACGTAATCTTTCAACCTGACGAGGCAAACCATTCATGCACATCGCAAAGCGAGCCCGCCCGAGGCGCACAGTTATTTGGCCTCATTTGCGCTTGGGCTTGTCCTGGAGCGCCTTCAACGCCGCAAAGGGGTGGTCCTCGGGATCGTGGGCCGTCACCTGGGCCTCGAACACCGCCCCCGGTTTACGCGGATAGGGGTCGATGCCCAGAAACAGGGCGTCCGTCGCCAGCCGGCCGAGGTCGATGACGCCGGCAATGATCGCCTCCGGCGGCTCCGGGACCGCCTCCGCGGCGTCGTCGCTGTCCTGCCCCTCCTCGATGAGGTCAGCCAGTCGCCGCACCTCGGCCTCGGGAGCAAACATCAGGTCAATCTCCTCGTCGATCTCGCTCTCGACCGGGTCGAGCGTCACCACGCAGGTCTGGCCGATCCGCGCCCGGACGTTGCCGGTGACATGAACCCGCCCGCCGCTCTTCGGGGACACGTCGAAAGAGGCCTTCGCGGACACGACCTCGCGAACACCCGCAACCTCGGCCATGGCCTCGCGCTCGCGGCTCGATGCCTCGATCTCCCGATGCAAGCCGGTGTCCGGGATCTGCGCCACGATCACCGGCACGCGCCACGGATCGGTCTGGGGTTCGGCATTTGGTCTGGTCATGGCGCCACATGCTCCCCTGGCGGCGATGGAAATACAAATGAACCGCGCAGCAGCGCGCCCTGGTCAGTCCGGGCAAGATCAGCTTCCGTGGCCCTGGCATAGTCCGCAAGCCGCCGCGCCTGCGCGCCGTCCGTCCCGTTCAAGATATTCCTGGCGATCGCCGATGCCAGCGCCTCGCCGCCTTCGTCCATGGCCTGGTCGTAGGCCCGGGCCCGGCCATAAAAGGCCTCTCCAAAGGCCCGCATCCGCTTGGGGACGGTCTGATCCCCGATACCCATCTCCCGCAGATTGTCGTCCATGTCCTCGCAGAAGCGATCGAACAGCACCTGCGACAGCTCGGTGGCGTCGGAAGCCGCCCGCAGCCGGCGCAGCAGGAGCCACAAATGCAGGAGAAGCAGGTCGAATCGGCCGTTAACCGTGTCCGGGACGGCCAAGTCCCGGTAAAACATGGGTTCTCGCGCCTGCGTCACGATCATGCCATAGATGGTCTCAATGGTGCCGCGCGGGGCTAGCCGGGGTTTCCTGAAGTGTTTGAACGGCCAGAGCATTGTGGGTTCCACAAGCGTGCGCGCGCGGGTTGCGCTCGCCGCGTCTGCCCGGTACTTCAGCGCCTCGCGCGACGCAAGGGGACGGGATAGTTCCGAGAATGACCAATTCGAGCCAGACCAGTCACCGCGGAGTCAAGGCGCGCGGCCGTTACGCGCGCTGGCGCGCCATCGCCGCCGCCGCGCTCGTCAGCATCGGGCTTGCCGCCTGCACAGGCGAGCAGTTCCAGAAGGGCTATATCCTGCCGCCCGGTGCGCTCGAGCAGATTCCGCTCGGGGCGAGCCAGGACCAGGTGCTGATCGTGATGGGCACGCCCTCCACCGTCGCAACGCTCGACGGCGAGGTGTTCTATTACATCTCTCAGCGCTCGGAGCGTCCGGTCGCCTTCATGAACCAGAGTGTGGTCGACCAGCGTGTGATCGCGATCTACTTCGACAAGAATCGGCGCGTGCGCCGGCTTGCGAATTACGGCCTGCAGGACGGCAAGATCTTCGACTCCATCAGCCGCACCACGCCGACCTCGGGCCAGGAGCTCAACTACCTCACGCCGCTGTTCAAGCTGCTCAGCTTCAACTGAGGTCAGGCTGCGGCGTCGCACCGCTCCACGCTGCTTGCGGTGGTGCCCAGCGTTCCCTACGCTCCCTGCAAAACAAAAGGCAGGGAGTGGATTCGTGACCAGGACATCGTTTTCCCGCCGACGCGTGCTGACCGGCGCGGCAGCGCTGTCGACGGCGGCTATTCTGCCGCGCACGAGCCTGGCGGACTGGAAGCCCACCGAGAACATTCGCATCATCGTGCCGGCCGCCGCCGGCGGCTCGACCGACGTCATGGGACGGCTGCTCGCGGCGCACCTGCAAGCCGCCTGGGGCCAGTCGGCCGTCGTCGAGAACCGCTCGGGCGGCGGCGGTACCATCGGCACCGCGGAAGCCGCGCGCGCCAGAGCGGATGGCCACACCATCCTGATCGGCAATCCCGGCCCCAACGCGATCGCCTACAGCATCTTCAAGAACCTCAGCTACAAGGCCGACCAGCTCCAGGCTGTCTCCAACATGATCCGGATCCCGAACATCGTCTCGGCGCATCCGAAGACCGGCATCAAGTCGATCGAAGAGCTGATCGCCTTCCTCAAGGCCAATCCGGACAAGTTCAGTTACGCCTCTTCCGGCGTCGGCCAGAGCCCTCACCTCACCGGCGCCTGGTTTCTCCAGCTCACCGGGCTGAAGATGACGCACATCCCGTTCCGCGGTGCGGGTCCCGCACTCCAGGCGGCGCTCGCCGGCGACATCCAGATCCTGTTCGACAACCTCTATCCGAGCCTGCCGCAGGTGCAGAACGGCACGCTCAACGGGCTCTGCGTCACCACGCCGGAGCGCAGCGAGCTCGCACCCAACCTTCCGACCATGCGCGAAGGCGCGCCGGAGCTGGCCAATTTCGACGTGTCATCCTGGTTCGGCGTCTTCCTGCCGAAGAACGTGCCCGCAGCGGTGCTCGAGGCGCTGAATTTGCAGGTCAAGGCGATGCTCGCGCGCGAGGACATCAGGAAGAACATCGCCTCGATGGGCGCCCGCGCCGACTACGGCACCCCGCAGCAGTTTTCCGATTTCGTCGATGCCGAGACCAAAAAGTTCGCAGGCATCATCGCGAAGGAAGGCTTGCAGATGGATGTGCAGTGACATGCAGCGTCATTCCGGGGCGATGCGAAGCATCGAACCCGGAATCTCGAGATTCCGGGTTCGGTCATGCGGACCGCCCCGGAGTGACGTGAGAAGCTCAAACAAAAACCGCGCGGCTTGCGCCGCGGGGTTTTGTCGTACGGTTGACGCCACTCAGTGCGCGAGGATCGCCAGAAGCAGCAAGGCCACGATGTTGGTGATCTTGATCATCGGGTTGACCGCGGGGCCCGCCGTATCCTTGTAGGGATCGCCGACGGTGTCACCGGTCACGGCGGACTTGTGGGCGTCGGAGCCCTTGCCGCCGAAATGGCCGTCCTCGATGTACTTCTTGGCGTTGTCCCAGGCACCGCCGCCCGAGGTCATCGAAATCGCGACGAACAGACCCGTCACGATCACGCCGAGCAGCATGGCGCCCACGGCGGAGAACGCCGCCGATTTGCCGGCAGCACCCCCGCCCGCGATCGCGTAGATCACGAAGTAGACGACGATCGGCGACAGCACCGGCAAGAGCGAGGGGATGATCATCTCCTTGATCGCCGCCTTGGTCAAAAGGTCGACCGCCTTGCCGTAGTCCGGCTTGTCGGTGCCCTGCATGATGCCCGGCTTCTCGCGGAACTGGCGCCGTACCTCCTCGACGATCGCGCCGGCCGCACGGCCGACCGCGGTCATGCCCATCGCGCCGAACAGATACGGCAGCAGGCCGCCGAACAGCAGGCCCACCACGACGTAGGGGTTGTTGAGCGAGAAGTCCGGATTGACGCCCGCGAAGTAGGCATGCTTCGCGGAGTCCGCAACGAAGAACTTGAGGTCCTGGTTGTAGGCCGCGAACAGCACCAGCGCACCGAGACCGGCGGAACCGATCGCGTAACCCTTGGTCACCGCCTTGGTGGTGTTGCCGACCGCATCGAGCGCGTCGGTCGACTTGCGCACCTCCTTGGGCAGACCCGCCATCTCGGCGATGCCGCCGGCGTTGTCGGTCACGGGGCCGAAGGCGTCGAGCGCGACGACCATGCCGGCGAGCGCCAGCATGGTGGCGGTCGCGATCGCGATGCCGAACAGTCCGGCAAGGCTGTAGGTGACGAGGATGCCGGCGATGATGACGATCGCGGGCAGCGCGGTCGCCTCCATCGAGACGGCGAGGCCCTGGATCACGTTGGTGCCGTGACCGGTCACCGAGGCCTGGGCGATCGACTTCACCGGGCGATAGTCTGTACCGGTGTAGTACTCGGTGATCCAGATGATCAGCGCGGTGACGACGAGACCGACGACGCCGCACTCGAACAGCGCCGCGCCCGTGTAGTCGACGCCCTCGAGCTTGCCGAAGCCGATCAGGTAGTAGATCACGCCGGCGATGCCGATCAGCGACAGGACGCCGGTTGCGATCAGGCCCTTGTAGAGCGCGCCCATGATCGACTGGCTCGGCCCGAGCTTGACGAAAAAGGTGCCGATGATCGAGGTGATGATGCAGATGCCGCCGATCGCGAGCGGCAGCGTCATCATGCTGGCGAGGATCGGCGTCTTGGCGAAGAAGATCGCCGCCAGAACCATGGTGGCGACCGCGGTCACCGCGTAGGTCTCGAACAGGTCGGCGGCCATGCCGGCGCAGTCGCCGACGTTGTCACCGACGTTGTCGGCGATCGTCGCCGGGTTGCGCGGATCGTCCTCGGGGATGCCGGCCTCGACCTTGCCGACGAGGTCGCCGCCGACGTCCGCACCCTTGGTGAAGATGCCGCCGCCGAGACGGGCGAAGATCGAGATCAGCGAGGCGCCGAAGCCGAGCGCCACCATGGCGTCGACGACGGTGCGGCTGTCGGGCGCAAGCTTCAGCGAATAGGTCAGGAAGCCGAAATAGAGCGTCACGCCGAGGAGCGCGAGGCCCGCCACCAGAAGACCGGTAATGGCGCCCGCCTTGAAGGCGAGTTCGAGGCCGCCGGCGAGCGACGTCGTCGCAGCCTGCGCAGTGCGCACATTGGCGCGGACCGAGACGTTCATGCCGATGAAGCCGGCTGCCCCCGACAGGATGGCGCCGATGGCGAAGCCGACGGCGACGTAGATACCCAGGAAATAGGCAAGCAGCAGGAAGATGACGATGCCGACGATGCCGATCGTCGTGTACTGGCGTCGCAGGTAGGCCTGCGCGCCCTCACGGACCGCTCCGGCGATTTCTTGCATGCGCGGCGACCCCGCATCCGCGCCCAACACCGAAGACGTCGCCCAGATCGCGTAGACGACAGAGAGCACTCCGCAGAGCACTATCAACCATAATGCTGTCATGTGAATTTTGCCTCAGATCCTTGATGTACCCCCAGCGCCGATTTTTTCCCGTTGTGACGGAGTGGCGCCTTAAAGCGGGACCGCGCCTCCCCAAAAAAAAGGAGCAGCCCCGATGGGCGGGGACCTTGCCAAAATCGCCATGCCCGTGCAACGCCGGAGGCGCGAAAATCGTCGATCTCCGCAGGTCCTTAGGTCGTAGGCGTCCGTTTCGCGGAAATTGCTAGAAGTGGCTATAGGACAGCCGCTTGAGGACCAGTTCCCGGCCAGCGCGGTCCAGGAAGCGCGGCGCCTCATTTCCCGGCACTATCGTTCCGACGGCGGTTACGGCCACGCCAGCCGCCCGCCCGGCTTCAATCAGATCGACGCATCGCGCTTCAGGAACAGCACACAGAAGCTCATAGTCATCGCCACCGGACAGCAGCGCGTCGATCCGGACGTCGCCGCGCGCAACGAGGCCGGCGGCCGGCGCCGACAGCGGCACGCTGGCCGCATCGATCGCGGCTGACACGCCTGAGGCTGCACAGAGCTTGACGAGATCGCCGGCGAGCCCGTCCGAGACATCCATCGCAGCGCTCGCACAGTCGCGCACGGCGTGCGCCAGCACATTGCGCGGTTGCGGAATGCGGTAGCGCGCGACCAGGATATCCCGTGCGGCCGAATCGGATGCCAGCGCCTTCGCCGCAGCACCGCCCTTGAGCACCTCGAGGCCAAGTGCGGCATCGCCAATCGTTCCGGTCACTATAACGCGGTCGCCGGCTTTGGCACCGGTGCGGCCGACCATCCGCCCCGACGGTACGCGGCCGAAGGCCGTGATCGAGATCATCTGCGGCCCGGGCGTGGAGACCGTGTCGCCGCCGAGCAGCGGGCACGCGAAGCCCTTGGCGTCCTCGCCCAGCGCATCGGCGAAAGGCTTCAGCCAGGCATCGTCCTTGCTGCGGAGTGCGAGCGTCAGCACGAAGCCCGCTGGCGTGGCGCCCTTAGCCGCAAGGTCGGACAGGTTCACGCGCAACGCCTTGCGGGCGATGGTACCGGGCGGGTCGCTAGCGAGATAATGCACGCCTTCGACTACGGCGTCCGTGGTGACGACGACGTCCTCGCCGGAGGATTTCAGGATGGCGGCATCATCGACCAGAGCGAACGCGCCGGGGTCAGTCGCCAGCGGCTTGAAATAGCGCTCGATGAGCGAGTCTTCGCCGGAGACATTTGTCGCGTTTGCCATCGGCCTATCCACACACACAACTGTCATCGCCCGGCTTGACCGGGCGATCCAGTATTCCAGAGACGTTCGTGATGAATCGATGGGCCGCAGCGTACGGGATGCCCCGCCTTCGCGGGGCATGACAGCGGAATATGGGGCTGGCGCATTGCATCAATTCGACGCCCCTTCGCTTTTGGCTACCGCCCGAACTCGTCGCCGCGAAAGTGGCGGCCGATCTGGTCGAGCACCGCGTTGACCATGCCGGTCTCCTCGCGATCGACGAAAGCGTTGGCGACGTCGACATATTCGGAGACCACGACCCGGCCCGGCACGTCCTTGCGATGCTCCAACTCGTAGGCCCCTGCCCGCAGCACCGCGCGCAGGATTGCCTCGATGCGCTTCAGGGGCCAGCCCTTCGAGAGCGCCTCGTCGATCAGGGGATCGAGCTTCTTCTGGTCGCGCACGACGCCGGAGACGACGTCGCGGAAGAAGGCCGCTTCCGCCGGCAGATATTTTTCGCCCTCGACCTCGTTGCCGAGCCAATGGCTCTCGAACTCGGCGAAGATGTCGTTGATGCCGGCGCCCGCAATGTCCATCTGGTAGAGCGCCTGCACGGCCGCGAGCCGCGCAGCGCCGCGCCGGTTCGCCTTTTTCTCCGCCCCGCCGGGCTGTTTCTTGGTGTCCGCCATGGCTCAGGCCCGCGCCAGACGGCGCTTGATGCGCAGCATGGCAAGCGCCGCGCGCGCGGCATCGCCGCCCTTGTTGAGCTCGCTGGCACGCGCCCGTGCCCAGGCCTGCTCTTCGGTGTTCACTGTGAGAATTCCGTTGCCGAGCGGAAGCTTGCGCGCCACGGCAAGATCCATCAGCGCGCGCGAGGATTCCTGCGAGACGATCTCGAAATGGATGGTGTCGCCGCGGATCACGCAGCCGAGCGCGATCACGGCGTCATAGGGTTTCCCGTTGCTCGCGGCATCGTCGACCGCAATGGCCACGGCTGCGGGGATTTCCAGCGCTCCGGGAACCGTAATCACGTCATGGGTGAGGCCGGCCGCCTTCAGCTCGGCAACCGCGCCTTCCAAAAGCGCATCCTGGAGGTCGTCATAGAAGCGCGCTTCGACAATCAGCGCCCGCGCGCCGGAAATGTCGGTCTGGTCCTTCAGGGGTGCGCGCCGCGCGTCTGCCATCGTTCAATCCGTTCTACTGAGGTCGGCGCGTTATGTAGTCGCCGCAAGCGGTTAAGCCAAGTTTTAAAGTGACCGTCATTCCGGGGCGATGCGACGGGACCGCGGAGCGCGGCCGGAGCATCGAACCCGGAATCCCGAGATTCCGGGTCTGGTCCTTCGGACCATCCCGGAATGACCGGCTCCGCCGGTCACGTCATTTCGGTCAGTCGCGCCGCATAGCGGGCCATCAGATCGACCTCGATATTGACCTCGTCCCCGGCGCGCCAGGCACCGATGGTTGTGACGCTGAGGGTGTGCGGGATGATCAGGACCGAAAAGGTCACGTCCTTGACCGTATTGATGGTCAAGGACACGCCGTCCAGGGTGATCGAGCCCTTGGTCGCGATGAAGCGCGCGAGCTCCCGCGTGGTCTTGAGCTCGAACCGCGCCATGTCGGGCAAGTCCTCGCGACTGAGAAGCGTCGCGATCCCGTCGGCATGTCCTGCGACAATATGGCCACCGAGCTCGTCACCGATCTTCAGCGCGCGCTCGAGGTTGAGCTTCGTACCAATTTTCCAGTGCTTGGCCGTCGTCAGCGCCAGCGTTTCCGCCGCGGCGTCGACATCGAACCAAGTCCTTTCAGCAGAGTCTTTGCCGCCTTCGATGCCGGAAGCCACCACGGTCAGGCAGACGCCGTTGCAGGCGATCGAGGCGCCATCGGCGATGGTCGCACGATCGTAGCGGCAGGCAATGCGCAGCCGATGCAACTGGCCCTGCGCCGTCGGCGTCAGGCCGACGATCTCGCCGATATCAGTGACAATGCCGGTGAACATTTAAGCGCGCTCGTAGATGGTGAGAGTATCTCTGTCGAATGTTTCGCTAGCATGAACCTTGAAGGCGGGCGACTGCGTGATTTTCGACAGGGGCAATGCATCGAGCGCATCGACGCCGCCGGCGCCGATCGCTTCGGTCCCGCGGAACAGCCAGATCTCATCCACCAGATCGGCCGCGACGAAGGACGAGGCCACATGGCTGCCGCCCTCGACCATCAGCCGCGTGATGCCCTTCTCGGCCAGCGCGTACAGCACCGCAGGAAGATCGAGCCCCGGCGTACTGTCGGGCGGCATGCGCATGACCTGGACGCCTGCCGCGCCGAGCCGCGTGGCTGCGGCAGCTTCCGCGAGCTCGGAGCCGATCACCCACAGCGGCGTCTCGCGTGCGGAATGGACGAGCTGGCTCGACGACGGAATGCGTAAACTCCGGTCGAGCACGATGCGCACCGGGGAGCGTGCTTCCATGCCCGGCAGGCGACAGGTCAGAAGCGGATCGTCCGCAAGCACCGTGCCGATGCCGACCAGGATGGCATCGCTCTGCGCTCGCAAGAGATGCACGCGGTTGCGCGCGACCTCTCCCGTGATCGCGACCGGCTTGCCGCCGGCCGCCCCGATCTTGTCGTCGGGCGAGACCGCAAGCTTCAGGATCACATGCGGGCGCTTGTAGCGGATACGGCGGAAATGGCCGGCATGATCGTAGGCAGCATCCACAGCACAGAGCCCGACATCGACGGTGATGCCTGCGGCGCGCAAGCGCGCGTGGCCTTGTCCTGCGACCTCCGGATTGGGATCCTCGATCGCCGCCACCACGCGCGTGATGCCGGCCGCGATCACCGCGTCCGCGCAAGGCGGCGACTTGCCGAAATGCGAGCAGGGTTCGAGCGTGACGTAGAGCGTCGCGCCACGGGCCGCCTCGCCCGTGCGTCGCAGGGCCTCGCGCTCGGCATGCGGGCGGCCGCCGTGTTGCGTCCAGCCGCGGCCGACGATCACGCCATCCCTGACGATGACGGCGCCGACGGACGGGTTCGGCCAGGTGCGCCCCTGCCCGCGCCGGCCGAGCGCCAGCGCAAGCTGCATGAAGCGGCGATCAGCGTCTTTGGACTCACGGGCCTTCTGCGCAAGCTGATCCTCCAGAATGCGGAAGATCATTTGCGTATCGCGGCGAGCCGCGCTTCCTCCTCGCCGGAGAGCTCGCCGAGCACGTCGGCAAAATCCTTGGCCTCGCGGAAATTGCGGTAGACGGAGGCGAAGCGCACATAGGCGACGTCGTCGAGCGTGCGCAGATGCTCCATCACCGTCTCACCGATCACCTCCGAGGAGATCTCGGCCTCGCCCGCGGTCTCGAGCTCGCGCACGATGGCAGAAACCATCTTCTCCACCCGCTCCGGCTCGACCGGCCGCTTGCGCAAGGAGATCTGCACGGAGCGCATCAGCTTGTCGCGGTCGAACGGAACGCGGCGGCCGTTGCGCTTGATCACGGTGAGCTCGCGCAGCTGCACGCGCTCGAAGGTGGTGAAGCGGAAATTGCAGGCGACGCAGATGCGCCGCCTGCGGATCACGGACGAATCCTCGGTCGGACGCGAGTCCTTAACCTGCGTATCGAGACTATTGCAGTTGGGACAGCGCATCCGCTTGTTATCCGCCCTTACTGGTAGATCGGGAACCGATCGGTGAGCGCCTTGACGCGTTCCTTGATCGCGGCCTCGACCAGCGGTGCGTTGCCGTCGTCGGACTGCGCGATTGCGTTCAGGACTTCAGCGATCATGCCGCCGACCTGCTGGAATTCAGCGACGCCGAAACCGCGGGTCGTCGCGGCCGGCGTGCCAAGACGCAAACCGGAGGTGACGAAGGGCTTCTCGGGGTCGAAGGGAATGCCGTTCTTGTTGCAGGTGATGGCGGCGCGGACCAGCGCCTTCTCCGAGACGTTGCCCTTCAGGCCCTTCGGCCTGAGGTCAACGAGCATCAGATGGTTGTCGGTGCCGCCCGAGACGATATCGAACCCGTGACTGCGCAGCGTTTCGGCGAGCGCCTTGGCATTCTCGACGACGTTCTTGGCGTAGACCTTGAAATCCGGCCGCAGCGCCTCGGCGAACGCCACCGCCTTCGCCGCGATCACGTGCATCAGCGGCCCGCCCTGGAGACCCGGGAAGATCGCCGAGTTGAGCTTCTTGGTGAGCGTCTCGTCATTCCACAGAATCAGACCGCCGCGCGGTCCGCGCAGCGACTTGTGGGTCGTGGTGGTGGTGACGTGCGCATGAGGCACGGGAGAAGCATGCACGCCACCGGCAACGAGGCCGGCGAAATGCGCCATGTCGACCAGCAGATAGGCACCGACGCTGTCGGCGATCTCGCGGAAGCGCTTGAAGTCCCAGGCGCGCGAATAGGCAGAGCCGCCGGCGATGATCAGCTTCGGCTTGATCTCTTCGGCCTGCTTGGCCACCACGTCCATGTCGATGACCTGGTCCTCGCGTCGCACCGTGTAGTGCGCGGCCTTGAACCACTTGCCGCTCATGTTGACGGGCGAGCCGTGGGTGAGATGGCCGCCGGCGGCCAGATCAAGGCCCATGAAGGTGTCGCCGGGCTGCATCAGCGCCAGGAACACGGCCTGGTTCATCTGGCTGCCGGAGTTCGGCTGCACGTTGGCGAAATTGGCGCCGAACAGCCGCTTGGCGCGATCGATCGCGAGGTTCTCGGCAACGTCAACCCATTCGCAACCGCCATAGTATCGCGCGCCGGGGTAACCTTCCGCGTATTTGTTGGTCATCACCGAACCCTGCGCTTCCAGCACGGCCCGGCTGACGATGTTCTCGGAGGCGATCAGCTCGATCTCGTGGCGCTGACGGCCGAGCTCGCCCTTGATGGCGGCGGCGATTTCCGGGTCGGCCTTGTCGAGCGAGGCCGCAAAAAACGAATCGGGCGCGGAGGCGGTTTTGGCGGACGTCATCGGCGAATATCTCCACCGCCGCAGCCTTTTTGGCAGGCTACGGTCGGTCTTGTGTGGCGGTTGGAAGCAGCCGCGATCTACCACATCGCCCCGGTCCGGCCAAGCATTTGCGGGTCCGGGGCGACAATTATGCCAGATATGGTGGGGATCGCGGGGATTTGGAGGCCCGCAGATGTACGGGATCGCCCGCGCCGGGCGCTCGCCGAGCGTTAACAGGCGGCCGCCGCCACACCCGCCGCTTGGCGCCCAGAGGGGCGCCGGCAGCCGGTTCCTCCGGCTTTGAGATAGACTTGGCCGCCTCTCCTCACAAACCGGTATAACCCGCCTTCACCGGGTCGATGCTGCCGTCGAGCTGGCGCAGGTAGGTCAGGCCGCAGACCGTCAACCGATGAGTGTCCTTCTCGCCCGCCTCAACCAGCGTATTGAGGTAGTTGGTCACCTTGGCCCTCGCCTCCTCGCTCGCCGCAGCGGTGCGGTTGGCGAGCAGGTCATATGTCTTCATGATGCGGTCGATGGCGGCTTCCATGGCATCCTCTGCTCGATCTGAATTTTGGGGAATGCTGTCAGGCAAGCGCGTCGGCCTCGAACGCGGCCTCGAATTTCGCGATCGCCTTGTTGGCCAGCCTGATCTTGTTGAATTCGCCGTGCTGGAACAGCTGCACGATGATCTTCAGTAGCCGCTCATCGGTGACGAGCGTATCGGGGAGCGCGCCGGCTCTGCGGAGATAGTTCGCGGCGATGGCATAGGCCTCGCTCACGATCTCCACGTTCATGGTCTGTAGTCCACGCTCGACCAGCATCGCACGCCTCCGATCTGAAGGGGATAAGCTGCGAGCCGGCGGCTGGTTCCGCAAAGGCGCTGCTTTTTTCGCAGGTGCAAAAACACAAAACGCGCCGGTCCGGGCAAAGCCGGGCCGGCGCGATCGGGGAAGTTTAGGCACGTTCGGGAGGCACGCCGGTCTTGTTCAGGGCCGGCTTGGCCTTGATCCCTCCGAATAAACTCAGAGCCGATACAGGATCTGGTCGGTCCAGAACCGCTCGAGGCGATGCAGCGACTTGTTGAGCGTGGAGAACTCCTCGCCCGAGATGCCGCCGACCTGCTCCACCGTCTTGACGTGCTTCTGGTAGAGCGCGTCGACGATGCGGCGAACTTCCTGGCCCTGCGGGGTCAGGCGGATGCGCACCGAGCGACGATCAACGCGCGAGCGCTGATGATCGAGGAAGCCGAGCTCGACGAGCTTCTTCAGATTGTAGGAGACGTTGGAGCCGAGATAGTAGCCGCGCGTGCGCAGCTCGCCTGCGGTCAGCTCCTTGTCGCCGATGTTGTAGAGCAAGAGCGCCTGCACCGAGTTGATGTCGGCGCGGCCGCGACGATCGAATTCATCCTTGATGACGTCGAGCAAGCGGCGATGCAGCCGCTCCACCAGAGTCAAAGCTTCCAGATAGAGCGACTGCACCGAGCCCTGCTGGCCGGCGACGCGCTCTGCGGTATCTGCCGCAGTTGCGACGGCTTTCATCATGACACTTCCCCTGTTGTCGTTTTTGTCGACACTTATTCGACGAAACTTTTGTCCCGCCTGATAGCCGCAACTTAAGGGGAGGCGTTTGAAGATCAGCTTAAATAAGAGAATAAAGAGATCATGAATTTAAGACAGTGAATCGCGGATTAAGCCTGTGCGACAAGGACTTTTCGCAACCCTCTGTTGACGGTGGCAAGGTCCTGTTCACCCTCCGTCCGCACCACTTGTCGCATTCCAGAACAGCCCTGCCCTGTTTCGAAACGGGAGCGTAAGAGCTGTGGCGGATCACGCAGGATCCGTGAAAACTTGCCGCAAATTTGAGGCAACCATCGATCAACCATCGACGCGCGAAAACACGCTCTCGTGTCCCTGACGCGCTGCAGCGTGCAACGCTGCTGCGCAGTGCCGGCACTCGGACGCCCGACAGACGATTGTGGAAATTGTGGAAAGATGCGCCCCGCACCCGATCGTGGATGCGCTGCGCAAAACCAGAATTGGCTTTGCTATGGCGGGCGCTCGCGCGCGGCCATCCATGCGAGCGCGAGATAGGCGGCGAGCATGAAAGCTTCGACCGCGACCACGATGAGGCTGCCGCCATAGATGCCGGGGAACATCAATTCGATCACCGCCATCGACACCACCGTCGTGAGCCACACGACCGCGCCCCAGGGCGTCGCGAGCCACAGGCCGACGGCGGCGACGAGTTCGATCACGGCGAAGTAGACGGTTGCGGCCTGCCAGGCCATCGACTGGTTCTCGAACGCATCGTCCTCGCCGCCGACGAAGCCCGTCACCTGCGCCCAGTGATAGAGGCCCTTCAGGATCGAGAGCAGCGCCATCACGCGCAGGAATAGCACGAGCCGCCGCGTCCAGACGTTCTCGTCGGACTCGGGTCTCTCGGACGACAACGCGGCCACTGACATTGCGCTGTCTCTGCCGTTGTCCCTGGCGCCGTCGCGGGCGGCATCGCGGGTTGAGATCTCGGACATGGCTCCCCTTCTGGCCGCTTCGCCCGGCAAAATCAATCGGTCTGCTACCGGGTTGCGGAAGGTCAAGCCGCGGTGACGGGAACCATGCGAGCTGGTATAAGAATAATTCTAGTTCGGCATGATCCGGAAAAGTCTGCAGCGGTTTTCCGAAAAGATCATGCCCAAACAACAACTAAGCGCGATGATGAATCATCGCGCTGGAGATACCTACAATGGCGATCAAGTACGGACGTCCGATCGAATTGCGCGAGGTAGCGCGCGGAAACGCGACCGCCGCTCCTGCCAGAGATCTGGGCTTGGATCTGACCGTCCGCCCGCGCCGCAACCGCAAGGCGGAATGGGCGCGGCGCCTGGTGCGCGAGAACGTGCTCACCACGGACGACTTGATCTGGCCGCTGTTCCTGATCGACGGCAGCAACAAGCGCGAGGCGATTGCCTCGATGCCCGGCGTCGAACGTCTCAGCGTCGACCAGGCGGTGCGTGAGGCCGAGCGCGCGATGAAGCTGACGATCCCCTGCATCGCGCTGTTTCCCTACACGGAAGCCTCGCTGCGCGACGAGCACGGCTCGGAAGCGACCAATCCCGACAACCTCGTCTGCCAGGCCGTGCGCGCGATCAAGAAGGAATTCCCTGACATCGGCATCCTCTGCGACGTCGCGCTGGATCCCTTCACCAGCCATGGCCACGACGGCCTGATCGCGGACGGCAGGATCCTGAACGACGAGACGGTCGCCGTGCTCGTGGGCCAGGCGCTGGTGCAGGCGGAGGCCGGCTGCGACATCATCGCGCCCTCCGACATGATGGACGGCCGCGTCGGCGCGATCCGTGAAGGGCTCGACCGTGCCGGCCTGCTCGACGTGCAGATCATGGCCTATGCGGCGAAATACGCCTCTGCCTTCTACGGCCCGTTCCGCGACGCCATCGGCTCAGCCAAGACGCTTGTAGGCGACAAGCGTACGTATCAGATGGACAGCGCCAACACCGATGAAGCACTTCGCGAGGTCGAGCTCGACATCGCCGAGGGCGCTGACATGGTGATGGTGAAGCCCGGCATGCCCTATCTCGACGTCGTGCGGCGGGTGAAGGACACTTTTGCGATGCCGACCTTCGCCTACCAGGTCTCCGGCGAATACGCGATGATCGCGGCAGCTGCCGGCAATGGCTGGCTCGACGGCGAGCGCGCGATGATGGAAAGCCTCCTCGCCTTCAAGCGCGCCGGCGCCGACGGCATGCTGACGTATTTTGCGCCGAAGGCAGCAGAGAAGATCAAGGCGCAGAGTTAATACAACTTCCGTCATTCCGGGGCGGTCCGCAGGACCGAACCCGGAATCTCGAGATTCTCAGGTGCGCAAGTGCGCACCATAGTTCGATGCTGACGCATCGCCCCGAAATGACAGTGTCCAATCACTGCCCCCGAATCGCCGGAATATTTCCGCTTGTTGATCGCCGCGGCCTTGGCAGCGGGACGGCCTGATCCCATGTGCAGCCACGAGTGTTTCCGATCGGAGAACGGACCATGTCGTATTCGGACTCGGGCAATTCGAGCCCTAACTCGGGTCCCCGGCGCAATGACGGCGGGGTTCCGCCGCATGCCTATGATCCCTACCTCCAGCCGGAGCTGTTCCGTGGCGTATCGACCCGACGGGTATTCGCCTTCCTGATCGATCTCATCGCGATCTCGGTCCCGGTAATCCTCGGCTACATCTTCATCGCCGTGTTCGGCATCGTCACGCTTGGTCTGGGCTGGGCGCTGTTCTGGCTCGCCTGGCCGGCCTCGGTGATCTGGGCCGTGGTCTATTACGGCGCCTGCATCGGCGGTCCGCATTCCGCGACGATCGGCATGCGGGTGATGGATCTGGAGTTGCGCACCTGGTACGGCGCACCCGGTTATTTCGTGCTCGGTGCCATGCACGCGGTGCTGTTCTGGGTGTCGATCTCGTTCCTGACGCCGTTCGTGATCGTCGTCGGCCTGTTCAACGGCCGCCGGCGCCTGTTGCACGACATCGTGCTGGGAACGGTCGTCATCAACAACTCGGTCCGCTCGCCCGTGCCTCAGACGGCAAGAACCTATTAGAGAAACCTACTAGAGCGCCTCCTAAACCACCTTGTGAGCTGACCGATTGACCATGAGCCTCCGTAGCGCGATGCTGATACCTGTTTCGGAGGCCTACGACGTCCCTTGACCCAGCACTCGCGCGACACCCCCCAATTCTACCTTACGGCGCCCTCGCCCTGCCCGTACCTGCCGGGCCGGCATGAGCGCAAGGTGTTTACGCACCTCGTGGGGGACCGCGCCGGCGACCTCAATGACCTCCTGACCCATGGCGGCTTCCGCCGCAGCCAGTCGATCGCCTACAGGCCCGCCTGCGACCAGTGCCGGGCCTGCGTCTCGGTCCGGGTGGTCGCCA
This sequence comes from Bradyrhizobium sp. UFLA05-153, assembly GCF_054185185.1. Classification (NCBI taxonomy): domain Bacteria; kingdom Pseudomonadati; phylum Pseudomonadota; class Alphaproteobacteria; order Hyphomicrobiales; family Nitrobacteraceae; genus Bradyrhizobium; species Bradyrhizobium sp. UFLA05-153. The sequence continues at coordinate 5,718 of NZ_JBBIAM010000055.1, read as the reverse complement.
ACGAGTTCCGCCCGTCCCGCAACTTCCGCAAGGTGATGGCGCGCAACGCCGACATCATCGGCGAGCAGCGCAGCGCGGTTCCGACCTCCGAGCAGTATTCGGTGTTCCGCGGCTATCTCGACGCCCGACACCGCCATGGCGGCATGGCCGACATGACCGTGCTCGACTATGCCATGATGGTCGAGGACAGCCATGTCGAGACCCGCATCATCGAGTACCGCAAGCGCGGCCCCGACAGCGGCATCACCGGCCGCGGCGAGGAGCTCTTGGCGGTGGCGCTGACCGACGTGCTCAGCGACGGGCTGTCGATGGTCTATTCCTTCTTTGAGCCGAGCCAGGTCGGCCGCTCGCTCGGCACCTTCATGATCCTCGACCACATTGCCCGCGCCCGGCGCCAGGGCCTGCCCTACGTCTATCTCGGCTACTGGATCGAGGGCTCCAAGAAGATGGACTACAAGGCGCGCTTCCTGCCGCAGCAGCGCCTCGCACCCTCCGGATGGCTGCGCGTCGACGCACAAGGCGACACGGCGTCAGAGCCGCAGGATTAGGCCCTTTCGACGTCTTGCCGCTCAGGGGACTGCCGCTTCGGCCTGGTGCGCCGCAGCCGTCCTGGCGCCAGCGCGATGTCTGACGATGAAGTTGAGCGCCGCGATCCCCGGCAGGAAGAAGTAGCCGCCTCCGAGCGGCTGCGTGAACGAGGCCAGCGTGACTTCGCTGCCGCTCGGCAATCCGGGAATGGTGAACGTTTTGGGGTCAGGAAGCGACCCGACGACGGGGTCGTCCTGGTCGTGGAGAGTCCCGAACCTGGGGTTTTGCACCCAGCGCTGGTGAATGAACTCGAACTGGCGCTCGAGATCCGCATTGCACGCGATGAAGAACAGGCCGTCGCGCGTGCCGCTGTCGGTCTCTTCGCGATAGGGCCGTCCACGGCGGAGCAGCCGGTGCAGCTTGGATGACTTGATGCTCGATTGCACATCGATGCCCAGGGAATCGCGCGGGTTGGACCTACGGATGTGAGCCCCCTTCGGACAAACGAAGCCATTTGCATCCTCGACACGGTAACGGAAGGCGTCGGCCGCCGAATCCGATCCCGGGGGGCCTTGCCAGCCGAGCGGCATGCCATCCATTCGACGTCCCATCAGCTTTTCGCAGATGCCCTGGCCGTTCGCTTTCCTGAACTCCTCGAACGCCTCGACATCCTGCTGGATCTGGCGCACGGCCAGGTAGCTTCCGTTCAGCGTGAAGCGGTCTCCCGACTGCGGCCACTCCTTCACATTGGGACAGTAAGTGAGTTCGTCATACTCGTTGCGATAGCCCAGAACGAATTCTCCGGGCTCGACGACACGATCTTCATAGAAATGGCCGGCGTCCCGTTCGGCCTGCTTCCGCGACGCGCCTCCCTCTTCTCTGAGGCCGCGGATCACGGGTTGCGCGAGGCCATCGCGAAACCCGAACGGCTCGCGCAGTCTGCCGTCTTCTTTCTTCTTGAACGAGCAAGGATTGTTTTCGACGGTCCTGATGACGAACACATCTGGATCGGGAGCCTCCATTCGTGATTCTTCGTCGAGCACCCACCATTGCGCTACGAGAACATGGACCGTCTGGCAGCCGTCGTGGCCTTCAACATCGGACCAGCGCCATTGATCACGCGAAGTGTCTCTCAACAGCTCTTTGCGCAGCGCGCTCCCCATGCCGCTGCTGAAAGGAGTCGGGAACGGATGCGTCTCGGCCTCGGAACAGCCGAGCTTCTTCAGCCCTGAAAAACTGAAAGCGACCGCCACCGCTTCGCTGATCGATGCTTCCGATTTCGCCTTGCCTTCCTCGACGCGCTTGGCACTGACGACCAGGCCGCTGTTGGCGAGTTGTGCAAGCCATGCCCGGGCCTGATCCTCGCGGCCGTCGCGGATCGTCAGCAGCCAGAAGCGGCTGGATTTGAGCCAGCCGAAGCCGCTCTTCAGCATGCCATGGATGTCGTGTCTCTGCTTGGAAAGATGCGGCGCGTGCTTCACGTACTTCATGTTTCGATGGCCCTCATAATCAGGTCGTCGTTTTTCTCGTTGCGCTCGCCGAACAGGGCGTCGCGCAGCCCAGTGGCGAGATTGATCTCGTCGATCGTCGCGTTGCACGCCACGAAGCGGTACAGATTCGGAAGCATGCTGTCGCGCGCGTAGGATTTGAACTTCAGCTCGCACTTCACTCCCCGGTAAATGAGAAACCGCGTCGGCGGGAAGCTGCGCGGCTGCGCAATGCCGGGCTGACCGGCCACCGCCGGTACGCGCGGGTTCAGCTCCGTCCACCGCCATGCCAGCGTCGTTCCGCTGGAAGCGCCGTTGATGAAGTCGTCGAGGTAGCCGCCAAAATTGCCGTCATAGTTCGAGCAAAACAGGAAGCGGCGACCGTTGTCGATGATGTGCCAGTGGCCGAAATGGATGCCCGGCGCATCTCCCAGCCATCCCTGCGTGAAAAACACCCGTCCGGCGAACGTCACGATGCGCAGGGAAGCCCGGATGCACCACGCGCTCCACCCCTGCGGACCGCACAAGTCCGTCAGGCTGATCATGTGCTGAATTCGGTCGACCTCTCGCGCCTCGCATCTCTCGATCGACGGGTGGATCTGCTGGGCGCGAGGAACGTCGTCTTCGAGTGGATGAAAGAACCTTTCGCTCAGCGTCGTGAACCGGCGATTGAGCCGGGAAAACAGCGCGCCGATGCAGAGCACCACGATGATCGCGACAACGGCGATCTCGGTGAGTTCCAATCCAGTAAGCTTCGGTATCTTCGGTTCGATGGTCTGTTCCATATACTCCGGCACCAGCGCGTAGGCCAAAGGAGCGAGGGTGTAGGCTATGGCGCACGCGGCGATGGCCAGGAGCAGCGGCACGCCGATGACCCAGCCGGCCACATAGGTAGACAGCGACGAGATCGTCTCAGTCGGCCGTTCGAGTTCGCGCTGAATGCTCTTCAACCAGCGTCTCCAGGACACGAATTGCGCCGGGAGCGGGACCAGGAACAGCCAGACCAGAAATGCAATCACCGCCACCGCCAGCAGAAAATGTCCACTCATTGCCAGCAGACATTTGCTCGTCTTGCTCACGGCGTCCTCGATCGCCAGCACGACGGGATGCGGCTCGCCGAAGAACCAGTTGTAGGCGCGCGGAAGCGCCCCGCCGAGCCAGAGCACGACGAACCAGAGGACGAGCGCGCTTACTGGATAGGCGAGCTTCGCGCCGATGCCGGCGCCCTTCCCGCGCCAATAGGATCGCGGTGCAGGTTTGGCCGCCCACTCGAAGCGGGGGTTCGTGTATGCCCATCGTGCCAGCGCCAGGGCGAACGCGGTGCGATCATTGCCGTATTTCGGCTTCAGCGTCCGCGCTTCGTTTCGCGTCTGCTTGAGCAGCTCCGCTTCCATCTGGATCTGCCGGACCGACCGGTCGCGGGCGCCGATGAAGGCGCCATCGGCGATGCTGTGGCATTCCATCAGCCGGCCAAGCAATTGCTGCTTCTGCTGATCCGTCGGCTCTTCGACGTTGGGGAAATACATGCCGCCGAAGAGCGACCACATCGCGCCACCGGAATGGTAGATCAGCCGGTACAGCAGGTCGTATGGGCTGAGACCCTCCTCGACGGCAAGCTCGAGCATCAGCGAAGGCCGCTGCTCCGCTGCATCGGCCATGGCCGGCAGGAGCCCGATCGATGCGAAGTGCACTACCGCGACATCCTTGAACAGGTCATTCAGCGCGCCAGAAACGGGCGTTGGAATTTCGCCTCCGCCGGGCCAGCCTGGCGCAACGATGCAGATCATCTGCTGCCGGACAATCTCGAGCATGGCTGTCCTTCTCCGCGCTTACGGGATACGCATACGCATGCACGACATCAGCGGCCCGTCGTACACGATGGCCTTGCCTTCACCGCGCGCCAGCTGCAGCCCGGGCAGGGTCAGCAAGCCGATCAGCGCGCTCGTCAGGATTTCGACTGCGTAGTCCCTGGCAGGACATTGCCGGTAGCCATATCCGAACATGAGATACCGCAAGGCATGTTCGTTGCCCCAATTGCGATGCGGGCAAAACTTGCCGCTGTCAGGAACCGCGGTTGAATCGAACAGGGCAGCGATCGACAAGAGCGAGACCTTCCCGCCGCCTGGACACTTGGCATTGTGTCGCGCGCCGGTCTCGACTTCGGTATCCCGCGGCACGTCACGCGCCAGGAGCGGAAAGATCGGACGGAAGCGCATCAGCTCGAGCACATGGTCGCGCACGACGTTGCGGAAATTGGCGTCGGTCCAGACGGATGCGCCAAGACTTTTGGCCTGCGATCGTAGCTGTTCGTAGACCTTCGGCCGTTCCAGGAGCTCCTGCACGGCAAGAGCTCCGGACTGCACCGTGACCGGATGCGAGATCCAGGCAAGGCCCACCGCGTTTCGTTCAATGTCCGCAGTGGAGCTCGTGACACCCCACGCCGTGCCGATGAGGCCGGTTAGGCGACCGATCCGCGCCTGTAGCGCATCCCCGCAGGTTTCCGCTCGCCGCCGAACCCCTAATGTCGCCAAGCTGCCAGCCAAGAGCTGCCCCGCGACATATCGGATTTCCAGCAGGTACTGTCGTTGCAGGCCCTGATTGACATTGCCCTGCGCGGCCGCGGCCGGGGCCGCCGAGCCCGCAACCACGGCGCCGGTTGCAGTTCCATACAGGGGCCTCATGGCATGAAACACCACCCACATCAGGTAATCATCAATCAGATCGAAAGCGCCCGCTCCGGGTTGGCTCAGAGTATTGATCCGTCGCTTGGCCTCATCATCAGAGTCGACTGGAACGTTCAGAGCGGCCAACCGCTGATGGACCAGGTCCCTGTCGGAATCGTAGGTGGGACCTGGATCCATGCCGATCAGATAGGTCCCGGAGACCATGTTGGCCTCATGCGCCGTGTTGGAGAAGCTTCGCGTCCTTGTCAGAACGCCTTTGACGGCACTGGCGCGGGCCACCATGCTGCCGCCCAGCGAGGGCCAGCGCCTGAGCACAGCGCCGACCGCGCGCAGGACGATGATGTGACGATTGAGCCAGCAAAAGGCACCATAGGAGAAGTTGCGGGCTCCCGGCGACAAGGCATCGGGTTCATACATCGAGAGTTTCATGCTGGGTGCCAATCCTCTTGTCGCTTTGCAAGCGCTGCAACGGCCCGCTTCTGGTAGTAGGGCATGCCGAGACGACGCGCCGCCTCGGAGGTCTGCGCGAAACACGCTTCGGCCGCTGGCTCATCGCCCGCGCACCGCAGCGTCTCGGCCAATTCGTAAAGCGCTTCCGTCCGGTGCCCGTACTCTTCGCCCGCTTGCTCCACCGCCTTGCGTCCGGCGCGGATGGCATCGTCCAGTCGTCCAAAGTTGCGATAGGCGACGCCGAGGGCCACCCGCATGAAGGTCCTGCCGTAAGGACCGGAGGCATCGAGGATGCGGTCGGAAAAACCCTTTTCCAGTAGCGGCACCGCTTCGGAGGCCTTGCCGTTGCGCGCAAGTGCATTCCCGAAAATGCCGGTGCAGGGGGCCAGCATCGTCGGCACGTTGTGCATCACGCACTGCTGCACGCTTTTGCGCATCAAGGCTTCCGCCCGGTCGAGTTCCCCTTTCTCGATCCAGATTTGCCCCTGGGCTATGTCAACCAACAGACGCGAATACGGATGGTCGGCGCGAGAGAGAATCTCGTAGGCCAGCGCGCAGACGCTATGTCC
>NZ_JBBIAM010000054.1:53032-59965 GCF_054185185.1 Bradyrhizobium sp. UFLA05-153 | reverse complement strand
TCTCCTTGGAACACTGAAGCTTCGCAACCTCAGCTTCCTCGGTTCAGACCAGATGGACAACCTCCTGACAGGCCACAGCTAGACGCAGATTGATGCCGGGCGCGGCTTGTAAGCCTCCGAGCAACTGGCGTCGAAGTTCACGCATCTCCTCCAATGCTCGGCGGTTCTTCAAACGTACATAAGCGGAAACGATCAATTCAACGGTGTTCGATGGCATGGGTGCTCCGAAAATAGGCATCCTGAAAAAGGCGCTGTCGGGCTGGAAATACAGATCCCGGCAGCGCGGTATTTTCTAACTGGACACCGAAATCCCAGTTGATCTTGAGTGTGCAATGGTCATGCCACAGGTTTGTGACAGGCCCATCCTCGCGGGCAATGAAGAGGCCCCAGCTCAGGGGGAAAGCTAGGGCCTTCATCAACGCAGACATGTACCTGACTGTCAGGATCAGGCACCGAACCGGCAACCTGCTTCGAAGCCTTCGTTCCTAAATGCGACGCGCTGTCTGCGGTTGAACCTTCGCCGTCCATCGGACTAATTGCTACCGGGATTGTTGAATCATCCCACCGGGGGCTGGAACGCCGCCGTCCGCGGTAGATTTAAGCGGGCGGCGTTTTTGCTTCTGTCTGGAAGGGAGCGACCCCGGCGCTCGGGGCTGGCAGAAACGCCGGAGCCGTCCACACGCCTGCCGCCGCAGTGCTGGACCGAAATCATTATATCGACAAGGGTAAGCGGGGACGAGACAGCGCCAATACCGCAATCTGCTTCCGCACATTTAAGTCGCAAGCGCTTTTACCGCAACCGGTTGCAGGAGAGCGAGAACTGACACGTTTTGTTCTTGTACCGCCGACAAAGCACATTCAGGTTGTGTGGCGAGAACCAAAGAAGATCGAAGCGAGGGAGGTCTTCAAAATTTTGGCCCCAGCTCGAGGCGACTCAGAGCTGAGGCCAATTTTCCCGGGCCGACCGTAACATCAGTCCAGGTAGACAACATGCCTTACGGGCGCCGCGCATGCGATTGGGCAATCGGCCTACCTCGAATTTGCCGCATTAAGATGATCCTCAATCCAAGCCTGCGAGCCGCGTTGGATAAGCTGACGAATGGCGTGCGAGCGCGAGCCACTCTGACTTTTCGCAAAGGCTTCTATGGCCTTGATCCGCGAGGCGGGCATTCGTAGCATCACCTGTTCGCTCGCAACAGCCATCAACGCTATCCTCCAAAATGGCCCGCCGGCGCGAAGTACTCTGGCGAGTGAATCTCCATGGACTGGCGGGTCTGCACCCGGATCGTCAAACCCGGCGTGGTGCATATCACGCCGGGTATTCGTCGACTGCGCACCAGACCCCGCATTTACGATGAACGTTTACTTTAATTTCGAACTCGAATAGACGCTGATAAAGGCTGGATCGTAGCATCGCCGGGTTGGACGGTGCTGATCGATACTGCGGGGGCAACTTCAATGTTCGACGCGAGCCGCCGGGCTTTTCTGGCAACCGCATGATGGCGGCCCAATCGATTTCGAAGACTGATACAGTGTGTATATTGAACAAAGATCTTTCTGTGCTTTTGGCGTCTGCTTCGTTCGGTGGAACGGTCGCGGCCGTCCGCCATCTCGCGAGATGCAATATCGACGTCGGCGTCCTATCAAGCCAACGCCTAGACGCAGCGGCGTGGTCGCGTCACGCGGGACGTGTCTATTCGGCCCCACCGGAAAGCGAAGGCCCATCGTTTCTTGAGCGGCTTGTTGCGATTGGTGCGGCCAATCCCGGTAAAATTTTGCTACCGACGTCGGACGAAACTGCCTGGACGTATACGGAAAACACCGAGCTTCTGGCTCGGTATTTTTGTATGTATCAACCATCCATTGCGACCTTGCAGCGCATTCTTGAAAAGAAGCTTCTTGCGGATGCTGCAATCAACGCCGGCCTCACTGTGTTGCCGAGCTGGGACCCACGAACCATCGATGATGTCGCGAAATTAGCGCCAAACCTACCTTATCCGATTCTTATAAAGCCGCGCACGCATGTTCACCGCCTAAGGAGCGACAAGGGGATAGTGGCCTATTCGAGCAATGAGCTCTTGAACAAATACCAGCTGTTTGTTGATCGCGAGCGGGCGGCTGACAAGCCGCTTTTGGCTGATGCCCGCTTGCCTATTCTGCAACAATTTGTCCGAGTAGGACGCGAGGGTGTGCATTCGGTGACGGGCTTCATCGATCGGACGGGAGAGCTGTTTGTTAGCCGTAGCGCAACCAAAGTGTTGCAGCGATCCCAACCCATGGGGGTTGGGCTTTGTTTTGAATCGCTGCCAGCAGCCCCGGCACTTTCAGAGGCAGTTCGCCGCCTTTGTCGCGAACTAGAATATTTTGGCATTTTCGAAGTTGAATTTGTTTTGTTTGATGGGCGTTGGGCGGTTATCGACTTTAACCCGCGCCTGTTCAATCAGATCGGCATGGATATCCGCCGAGGTATGCCGCTTCCTTTCCTTGCGTGCCTTGACGCTGTTGGCGACACCGCATTCTTGCGCGAAGCGGTGGCGAAGGCGCAGGCTCAGGATAATGAGCGAGTTGTCTTTTGCGATAGCTTTGCCCTGCGGGCGTTCCTTTTTGCTCAGGCTCTCACAAGGCGAATGTCGCCCAAGGATCGCGCATATTGGCGTGCCTGGCTTAGGAAGCACGCGGACGATGCGGTCGATTACGCTGCAGACAGCAACGATTCAATTCCTGGCATCATCCATTCGCTCTCGCAGCTCCATCTGGGCGTCAAAGCTTTGCCGCGATTCATGCGCCTGTCGGCGCTCGACGCCGCTTGGACGCCACGGGCAGTCATACAGGAATTGTCATGAGCCGGGTCGCCGTCGCGATCGTCGGAGCCGGTCCGTATGGACTTTCGCTCGCCGCCCATCTTTCGGCGCGTAAGGTAGAAAATCGCATTTTCGGGCAGCCGATGCGATTCTGGTCTGATATTGCCGAGGCCGGCGGCGAGCGCTATCTCAAATCCTTCTGTTTTGGAACCAATCTCTCGACACCAGCGCCGGGCTATTCCTTCGCTGATTATAACGAGCCGCGCGGTCTTGAGACTTTCGAGCCGTGCTCGATCGCAAATTTCACGGAATACGGGCGTTGGTTCCAGCACCACAATGTGCCCTGGGTCGAGCCCGTCGAGGTTGAGCGTGTTGATCGGCAGGGGAGCGGTTTTGCTATCCTTCTGTCTGATGGAGAACGACTCGTCGCAGAACGGGTCGTCATTGCGACGGGGTTGTCGGGCTTTGCGCATGTTCCGCCAGTGCTGGCATCCTTGCCACCGGATGTTGCGGTCCATACGTCCAGGGTGACCAGCTTCGCTGCATTCAGAGGGCGCGATGTCGCGGTGATTGGGGCGGGTCAGTCAGCGCTCGAGGCGGCTGCCTTACTGTGTGAAGCCGGCGCTCGGCCGCTGCTTCTCGTACGGGAGAGCGCGGTTCGCTGGCATGATCGCTCCTCACTCCAACCTGGTCTCTGGGAACGCGTGCGCTGGCCCATCTCGGGGCTGGGCCGCGGGCTCAAAGCCAAGGCGCTGACCCAATTTCCGGGCGCGCTCTATCGAGTGCCCGCCAAATGGCGAACCCGGTTTGTCAACAACCACCTGCCAGCGGAGGGGGCATGGTGGCTCCGCCACCGCGTTGAAACGCGGTTGCCGATCCATCTCAATGTGACTGTCGTCAAGGCGGGCGAAGTGTCAGGGCGCGTGGCGCTGGAGCTGCGCCATGCAAATGATCAAGGTGAACGTCGGCTGATGGTTGACCATGTCATCGCCGGCAGCGGTTATGATATCGATGTTGGACGTCTGATGTTCCTCTCTCAGGATCTGCGAAATGCGATCCAATGCCTTGGGCGGGCGCCACAACTGAACGCCAGCTTCGAAGCGTCGGTACCGGGACTTCACTTCGTCGGTCCCTCCTCTGCGATGAGCTTTGGGCCGCTCTTTCGCTTCGTGATCGGCGCCGAATACAGCGCGCGGGTGGTTTCGCGCCGTCTGTCAGCGCGGGCCGGCCTTCTTGCTGCCCAACAATCGACGTACTGGCGCCCGGCGCGCGCGTCCCGCCCCGAGTGATCGTCAACGGCCGCATCGGAGAGGTTGCTGCTTTGTGGGTGGATGGGTCTGCTCATGCGGCCATCAAAGCGGCAGCCTCACGCACTCCGCAACTATTGTTTCCTCGCGGCTCGGAACGGCGGCCAACTACTGCGCGTCGTAAAAATCGATGAATCAGACAAGCACGAAACCCACAGAGCGCGGGGCCTCGGTGCCGAAGATCGCAACCGGCATACCGTTCGAAGACCAGGAAGACCTATCACCCCGAGAGAGGGGACAAATAGTCCTGGTGCAGGCACGTTGGTCTCGCGCCGCCATCAAACAGCACCGTGATCCCGGTGGTACGAAGGCTGACTTCGACGACCGTACCGGTCTTGTTCGCCAGATCTGGGCACCTAACGGCACCAAACTCGCTTATCTTAAAGCGGGTGCCGACCACAAAGCTGTCGGTCCGAGCAATCATTTCATCAATCCGAATTAACAGATATCCGTGGTTCGTAATAGAGACAGAATAGACTCAAATCCGGCAATTTGCAACTAGCGGGTCAATTGAGTCGACAGCACGCGCTTTCCGCGTACGGAATCACCGTTTGTCGGATCTGCTGGCACGCTAGGTAGCGAACTGATGCAGGGGCGGCACGGCAGAAGCCGACTTGTAAGACTCGTATCAAGGTATTGACGATAACCATTCCTTACGCAGCGATGAAATTCCGTCGCTAAATCAGTGCGCAGGAAACGCCACTACGTTAAGCTTCAACGTTCTCGAAATTGTTCTCGCTATCGAATCAACCGGTATCGGAGCCCGCGTTGCCGGGCGGTCCCGATGTTGTTCAATGAAGGAGCTTCATGTGACGCCCTGGTTTGTTCGTAACCTTCCGGGCCATCATCATGGGCCGTGGCATTTGGAGCAATTCGAGCTTTCCAGCGCTGACGTCACGGCGAAATTGTTGTCCCGCACCGCGCGAGGCGCCTTGGCTGGCCGATTTTCACAGCGAGATCCTCGCCTTCCCCAACGGCCGGCACGATGATCAGATCGATAGTTTCAGCCAATTCCTGTTCTGGGCGTCGGACCGGTGGTCGGCCCCGGGGATCGAGAGGGGGCTGCCAATTTTTGGTGGGGGGCCAACGCATACTGATCGCAAGCCTGGCCCGAGTCGGATGGCGCCAGTCCTGCGCTTTGTTCAATGTTGTGTTCGGTCAGGCGTCGATTTCGACGGTCTCTTCATAGCACCGCAATTGGATTCGCCCTGAAGCGTCAAGGCCACCAGCCGCTGCGCCTTTTGGCGCGTTGGATGATCGCGAGATTGGCGTTGCCAGATGCGTGGCAGACTCGCGGCGCCAGCGTGTCGAATGACGACATCAGAAATCCGCATTCGCTGCCTAAACACGACTCTAGAGCAGGGGCACAAAAGGCATGGTTCAGAACGCAAGCGGTGCAACGCCGTTTCCTCTCGGCGTCTTTGTAGGGAACCCGAACTATTATGATCACAGTGAGGAGGCGAGTTTCGAAGCAAACTTCAGCGCCTTCTCGGACCTGATGAAAACGAAGCCGCAATTCCTCGACCAATATGGCGATCAGCGCCTGCCCATCTCGGGTTGGGTTGGTCAGGCGAGCTGGAATGCAGCCTCGATGGCGCAGTCGCCCGTGCTTAAAGGCGTTACGCCGGTGATCGGGTTGCCGATGACCTCGACGGCGTCGGGCTCGGGAACTCCCGATCAGTTCTACAAGGACTTCGCGGCCGGAAAATACGACCCCATTCTGAAAGGCATGGTCAAAACCTGGGCCGACCATGGTTTCACGACACAGATTTGGCGGCCGGGCTGGGAGATGAATATTGACACCATGCCGTCCTATGCCGGCAACGACGCTGCAACACGCGCGGATTGGGTCAAGGCCTTCCAGCACATCTCCACGGTCTTGCACGCTGCGGGCAAGGCTGAAGGCGTGAACGTCCAAGTGGCGTGGAATCCGAGCGTGGTGAACTACAGCCATGCTGGCAACGTCATCCAGACTGCTTACCCCGGGAACCAGTATGTCGATATCATCGCCGCCGACGTCTATGGCGATGTCTTTCCCTACGGCTCGCCGACACACCTCTATGACTGGGACAAGAGCGGGCAAGTCCTCAACTCGTCCCACCCGGTCTACGATTCGAGCGTCCAGCAATGGGCGTCGGATCCGGTCAACCTTCAGCATTACTATACCTACCCAGCCGCCAACCAATGGTCCCTCGATGGCAGCGTGGGTCATGCGACCACGCTTCAACAGCTGATCGATCTCGCCAAATCGACGGGCAAGCCGTTCGCAATTGCCGAAACCGGTGCGGGCAACACGCACGATGGCGCGCGTCTCACCGACAATCCGACATTCGTGAAGTGGCTGGCGGACACGCTGCATCAATCGGGGGTGCATGTCAGCTTCGTGAACATCTGGGATGCGAACGCCGGCGGACAATATCGTTTCACCAGTTCTGCCGACCACAAGCCGCTTGAGGCTGCGGCGTGGGCGAAGTATTTCGGCGATCCGCCTGCATCCGCGCCTGCACCGACATCCACGTCTGCATCCGAGTCCACATCCAAGGCCACACCGGTGACTACTGCTTCGTCGCACACGCCGGTGGTTGCCGTCGCGGGCACTCATCCGCCCGCCGCGCCGACTCCAACCGCGCCGCCAGAGACTAATGTGACCGATCATTCGAAGTCTTTCGGCGATCCGCCCGCATTCGAGTCCACATCCAAGTCCGCACCGGTGACTACTGCTTCGTCGCACACGCCGGTCGTTGCCGTCGCAGGCACTCATCCGCCCGCCGCGCCGACTCTAACCTCGCCGCCAGAGACTAATGTGACCGATCATTCGAAGTCTT